>JAVCCD010000028.1 GCA_030765665.1 Candidatus Tenebribacter mawsonii
ATAGAAGCAGGGAATAGAATTACGTAGGCAATTATCAGCAGGATCGGTGAAATAGTTATATCTCCGGTTCCCATGATAATGTATCCGGCAACTGTTGTTATGATTGCTAATATCAATAAAAATTTGTTTGTTTTATTAAATACAAATTTCATATTATCTCCTTATTTATTTGCCACAAAGTCACTAAGGCACAAAGAAAAATAAATACTATCTTTATATCTCTGTTTCTTTGCTTCTCTTTTCTTTCTTAATTCTCACTCAATTTCTTTTTAGAAAGTTGAACAGATTGCTTTTCATTGTCCAACTCAATTGCCAAATTATAATAATATTTAGCTTTTTTCTTTTTATTCAGGCAACTGTATATTATGCCAAGATGATAAGCTATTTCACTATTATTAATTTCTTTAGACAAAGGAATTTCCATTGCTTCAAGTGCCTCATCATATTTTTCCTGCCTAAAATAAAGCCAGGCTAAACTGTCCCAGATCATTTCACTTTCCGGCATTAGTGAAACAGCTTTTTTTAAATATAGTTCTGCGCTATCATATTTTTCTTCGAATTTATTTTTTGCAATTAAATAGCCGGTAGCATTAAGTAGTTCTGCATTTTCCGGATAAAGAGCAATCCCTTTTTCTAAAATAATAAATAAGTTTTCAGTTGTATCATACAATTCACCAAGGATGGAACATGTTGCAAATGTTGATGGATCAGGTTTAGGATTGACACTGATCTCTTCTTTCAGCATGGAATAAGCTATTGAATCATGTTCTGTTCCAAACAACAAGCTGGCAATGAGCTCATTCGGAGTTAGCACGATTCCATCGAGATCTTCTAATAATGTTTTGGCTTTTGTTAAATCCATTGTGTTTTGAATATAAGCGATTGCCATCATCAGATTGAGTTTATTTTTGTTAATATATTCTAAAGAAAGTTTATTCAGATATGTGGTTGCATTTTTTTTTTCTTTAAACTCTGTATGAAAAATACCTAAAAGATAATTTGCATTGGCTTTATCTTCCAGAGAATTATGATATTCCATTAATAGTTTATAAATTTTTTCTTTTCGGTCAGTACTATTAAAAAGTTCATCTGAAAATATGTAGCTATAGATAACTTCTATATTATCAGCTTTAAGCAGCGATTCTACAGCTTTCTCATAATTATTTGTAGCTAAATAAAGTTCAGCAAAATATGTATAGAATGATGCAGCAAATCCTTCCTCAAATTCTCCTGATTTTTCAATTGCCAGTCCCGCAAGAGTCCCTGTTTTAAAATCATTTTTATTGATAGCAGAGAAGAAGAGATATTTGAGAATGTCATGTGTTCCAACTTCAAAACAAATTGAACTGTTCTTAAGTACTTCATCATATTTTTCAAGGGCAAAATATCTTCCAATCAAATAGATTTTTATTGGTGCAGATAATTCTCTTTTATTATCAATATGAAATTGGATAGTTTCAAGAACTTTATCATACAATCCCAGCTTTTCATAAGCTGTAAGTAGTGGCGTCAAACACTCCTCATCGCTCCATTTTTTATAGGTTTCAGTAAAAATTTCTAAACTTCTCACTGAATCAATTTTACTGTATAACTCGGCAATTGTTAAAACAAGCTTTTTCTCATCCCACGAATATTTTAATGCTTTTTTTAATAATTTAATATTTCCAGGAGGATTAGTATTTTGTTGGAATACATAGAATGCTGTAAGATTTCTCATTGTAGTTTGTTCTTTAATAGCTTTTTTAAAACATATTTCTGCTATTTCATATTGTTGTTCTTTGCGATAAGCTTCGGCCATGAGAGAGTAAATCATTTCTGAATTTATGCTATTTTCACAATAATTTTCCCCAATTTCAATTATCTTGGCATTTGCAGATTCATCAAAATATGATGTCAATGTTAATGCTTCTAATAATGTCTCTTTGAGGTAGATATTGTTTGAGTCAGCTTCAACAGCTTTTTGGTATAATTGGATTGCACTTTCAAAATCGTGCTGTTGCATTGCTGTTTGCCCAAAAAGAAAATAGTTTTCAGCAACAAAATTTGGCTTATTCGATATGTTTCTATTAACAGCGCATCCTGTAAATATTATTAGAATGAGCAGAAGGTAAAAAACTCTTTTCATGGAAACTAAAATGTCATGTTGTAAAGGAGTGTGATCGATCTATCGCATCCTCGAGTATTAATATTATTCAAAAGTAGATCATAAAATGATACCTTGAGAATTAATGATTCTGTAAAATGCAGATCTAAAGATGCATTAAAAAATCCTCTACCTTTCATTACATCAGCATCGTTATCATTCCAGCCGGTATCGTACTCTGCCAAGAGTACAACCATATCACCAATTGTTTTGTCAAACCCGAAAAATAAATTTGGTTCATCATCATTATCCTCAGTTTCTAAACTGTAATTGATTCCACCGTGAATACCAAGGTTTCCTAATAAAAAGAAATTCTTGCTAGCTGTAAGATAAACACCTTTAGATTTTATGTCATATCGGCTGTTATTGTAATTACCATGTCCTTGAGAATCGTAACCGATAGCAATAGCAGGAAGCTGATTGTTCTCATCCAAAAGTCTTATCTTTGCATTAAATTCAACTCTATCGTGCCATTGAGGATCCTCATTCCCAACGATTTCTTCTGCTCCATAATTAACACCGAACATAAAACGTGGAAAAAGCCCAACTCTTGTTCCAATTAATAATCCATTATTTTTATAGATCTTGGCAGAAATTTCTGCTTCACCCTGCTGCAAAATTCCAGCTGTAGGTGAGTCTATCAATGTGTTTAGTTCGAATGCAAAAATGCTCATTGAAGCCATTAAAAGGATAAATAAGATACTTAGTTTTCTCATATTAATTCTCCTTGATTATTCTGCTGTTTTTAATTTCAATGTGCTACTTATGATTTCCAATTCATAAAGAGCTTCCAGCTTTTCACCATCTGGATGATACACCGAGTTATCTATGAGATAAGCCCGACCGTTTATTTCATCATAAAAAGCAAAGCTTTGGAAAGCACCTCCAACAGAATGTTTTTTATTCTGCCATCTTCCGGTTAACCGCCAGCCTTGATGTCCGGCAAGTTTATACTTCTCCATTCGCACATCTTTATCATAAAACTCATCTTCATCATAATATTTCCAGCTGATCTTCTTTCGAGTTTCTTTTAGCCAATCCCTACTAAATCCTTCTTTGGGGATCTTTTGAAAATACACCGAAATATATCTGTCCGGTTTATTTCTCAACCGAGCAATGTATGAAATAAAATTATTTGCAGTATCATTTTTGTAAAGTATATATTTTTTTGGAAGATTCAATGTCCATGGGAATGCCTTGAAACTGTTGTCAGAATAGATGGAAGTTTTATACAGCTGTCTCCTAATTCTATCAAACAATTTATCCTTAAAAAGATCAAAAGTATTATGAGATTGCAAAATGTTGAATTTTAATAAATTTGGTTCATTACTACCTAAAATGAAAAGTACAAACTGGTCATTTGCCCAAACATTTTCTTTTGTATACATTCCAACTAGATTTTCAGTCACTTCTAATTCTACTTTAGATCCCATGATCTCTTTAATGTATGTTGATACTGGATCATTTGATTCCAGATCACAGAAAAAGATGAGATTATTAAATTTATAAAAATTATCCAAATTATCAATAGGTGCTCTTTTAACCACGAACACTTTTTCATTCTCAGTTGTAAATCGCAATCTTTCCAATGTATTCACTAAATGGCCTTTAGCATATTTCCAAACATTATCATCAGCAAAAACATACACAGTTTGTTTGTGACCCCAAGACATTGGTTTATGCGGGTCTATTCCCCTATCTGCTGCCTTCTTAGTATTATCCTTTTGAGAACAGCCCAAAATTATAATTAGGATAATTCCTAATATTACAATTTTAATGTTTTTTCCTTTCATTAGTTACCTTTACGTGCATTTGGCAGGAGATAAGTTATTCCGGAAAGAACGGTGATTACAGCAGTGATCCAGAAGAAGATGTTAAATCCAAATTGGAACTTTGAGTGATATGCTGGTATTAATGGATCTGGTATTAATGGATATAGTAAAGAGTAATAAACTAGTGCTGAAATAATTCCTGTTAACTGGAATGTTGTTTTTACTTTTCCCCACACATTTGCAGAAATGTAGATCTTCTTTAATGTATAGTATTGCCGCAGCAATGTTATAAACACTTCTCTGAATAAGATTATGTAAAATACATAAACGCTCATCATTTTCATAGGCTCGGAAATTAATGCAACCAATGCCAGAAGAGTAAGTAATTTATCGGCGAGTGGATCCATGATCTTCCCAAAATTTGTAACAACACTAAATCTGCGAGCAAGTAAACCATCAAAAATATCTGTAATGCTGGCAATAATGAAGACAAAAGTAGCCCATTGATAATTGTATTTTAGATTTGAATAGTATATTAACCAAAAGAAAACTGGAACTAGGATCACTCTAAAAAGAGTTAAGGAATTTGGAATATATTTTTTCATTTTAAGTTTTCTCCTAAAGCTAATCCGGCAAATAATGAGCTGATAACTATTGTTAACAACTCTATACCGAAAAAGCGATAGTCAATTTCTACAGAGAGTAATTGAAAATATTTTAAAGCATAATATAGTGCCAAATTAAGGATTATCGGAATGAAGGCAAGATGTATTGATTTAAAGAAAAACTGTTTTCTTCGTTTACCAAAATGACCACCTGATGAGTGAAAAATTTTCCAAAAAGTATTACTTTTCATTTCAAAATGAATTCGGAAGAAAATGGAAATGAACAACATAAATAGAATAAATCCACCAAATCCCCAATAATAACCATTTGTAAGAATTGATATCTTATTTTGAGCAATCTGCCACTTAGCACTATCGAAATAATGTATGACTTCGGGAGTGTATTCTAAGAGAATTCGCTCTAATTCGAGTTTCTGTTCAATTTGAAATTTTTCACCTACAAAAGATATCTGCATAGCTGTAGGAAGTATATAAGACTTCAATGTCTCCTTACTGTCATCTAGGTCATAATTGCTGATAAGTGTTTGAGCAATAACAGAATCTTGAATAATTATGATATCACTAATATAGTTTTTCTTCTCTATTCTCAATTTTAATTGTTCTAGCACATCTTCCTGCATAGAAAGAATCATCATGGGAGAATCAGAAATATTATTTTCGAAAACATCTTTTTGAAATTGGTATCCTATATGAAGTAGATTCCATCCCAGAAGAATTATAAAGATTACTACTATTTGGAAAAAGATTCCTTTTTTCACAATTTTACCACTTTACTATCTTGGATCCTGTAATTAACATCAAAATCATCCAGTTTTCTTTTCGAGGTAGCTATAATAGAAGCACCACTATTTATAGCAAAATTACAAATTTCTAAAGCAGTTATCATATTTATGTCATCAAAATAATTCTCAAAATCATCAATAAGGATAATTTGTGGAAGTTGGATTACTGCTCGAATTATCTCAATAAATTTTTTTGATGAAGATGACAAGGTTTTAACCTTTAAGCCTATTTTATCACCAAGCTGAGCCATCACGCATAACTCCATGATCTTTTGTTTTTGTCTAGCCGTTACTTTTGGTAGTGGAATGATAATATTCTTCCAGACAGATTCATTCTCAAGAAGGTGTGAGGTATTATCGATAAGAATCGTTTTTTTCTTTTTTTTATAAAATAATGCTGACTTATCTTTGATCAAGATCTGTCCACCATAATTGTAATAATCTCCATGAATCGATTTTAATAAAAGTGATCTACCTGTATCATTATTTCCAAAAATATTAATTCTCATGCTGCTTCCTATTAACATCTCATTTATCAGCATGAATTTTTCGTTTTCTCTAGATAAGGAAAATCCTTCTATCTTAAGCATGAACAAGCTCCACAATAATCTTCTTTTTATTCTTTTCTGAAACTAAAACAAATTTTTTCATAACTTTCAGGTCAACCTTTTTTGCAAACTTTACAAGATCTGTTTCTCGATTCTGCGGATAAAGAATAAAAGCTTTACCATTTTTTGCTAAATTTCGTTTTACACATTCTAAAATATCCATCATACTACAGGTAACTTCATGACGGGAAATTGCTCGTTCTTCTATTGGGCTTATTTTTCCTTCTGTAATTGGAAAATACGGTGGATTTGAGATTATTAGGTCATACTTCTGTTGTGTCGTTAATTTTCGTAGATCTGACTCTATAAAGACTGGAGATGCTTCAGATAGAATAGCATTATTTCTGCTAAGTACAACTAAGTGCTCTTGTATTTCAATCCCCATAATCTTCCAATGGGGATGGTAATGAGATAGCATAATAGATATAATGCCGTTTCCGCTTCCTAGCTCAAGTGCAGTAACTTCTTTCTCTAAAATTTGCTCTGTAATAGTTTCAAAGAGAAATGTTGAATCTGAAGTAATTGAGTGTCCTTCCTTTGTTTGATTTATTATTTTGCCAAAAGGTAATTGAACATGAATTAGCATAAATAATACTGATTATTGTTTTGTGTGACCAAATCCATTGCTTCCACGATCTGTCTCATCAAGCTTATCCGTAACAACAAAATCGATAGATTCATAACGAGAAACGACCATTTGTGCAATCCGTGTATGAGTTGAGATTATGAAATCTGATTTTCCAAAGTTAAATAAAATTATCTTAACTTCTCCACGATAATCAGCATCGATAGTTCCAGGGGAATTAAGAACACCGATTTTATGTTTGATAGCAAGTCCGCTTCGAGGGCGGATCTGAGCTTCATAACCAGCAGGCAAAGAGATAGCAATTCCGGTTGGAACAAGGACAACTTCCCCAGCTTTTATTATTATATCTTCTTCATTACATGAGTAAAGATCATAACCGGCTGAGTATTCTGTCATGCATTTAGGAAGTTTTGCATGTTTATTTATTTTTTGTATTTTTACTTTTAACATTTAATACCACCTTAATAATAAAACAGGGCTTCGATTGAAGCCCTGTAAGTTAAATTCTTATTATTTAATTAAAATTTTCTTGTATGAATAAAATCACATAACATCAATAGGAGTTCAGCTTTTTCTCCATATGGTTCAAGAAGAATTTTGGCTTCAGATATTAGCTTCTCTGCCATTTGCCTTGATTTTTCTAAACCATAAACAGCTGGGAAAGTAGCTTTCTTTGCTTTTGAATCTTTGCCTACTGTTTTCCCAAGATCCTCGATAGAACCCTCGATGTCTAGAATATCATCAACGATTTGAAAAGCTAATCCGATCTTTTGCCCAAAACTCTCCATACGTTTATGATCTTCTTCAGAAGCTTCTGCCAGCATACAACCAAAACGAATAGGTAAATTTATTAATCTACCGGTTTTGTTATTATGAATGTATTCAAGAGTTTCTTTTGAGATTTTCTTTCCTTCACTTTGAATATCAATCATTTGTCCACCGATCAATCCTGAATGTCCAGCTTCAGAAGAAAGCTCTTTAATAAAATCTAGTCTAAGCTTTTCATCTACTTCTTCTGCATTTGCAATTGCTTGAAATGCATAAATAAGGAGGGCATCTCCTGCCAATAGTGCAATATCAGAGCCAAAAATGACATGGCAGGCTTTTTTACCACGTCGATATTCATCATTGTCAATTTCGGGTAGATCATCATGAATTAGTGTGTATGTATGTAGCATTTCTATTGCACCAGCAACCATAAGTGTTTTTTCAAGATCATCTTTAAAAAGTTTATATGTGTTTATCATGAGATATGGACGCAATCTTTTGCCACCTGCAAATAATGTGTGGCGGATAGCTTTATGTATTTGTTTTGGATATTCATCTTTTCTTGGTAGGAAGCGATCTATAGCAATATTCACAAGTTCGCGTTTTTCTTTCAGGTCTTTTTTTAAGACCATGTTTTTAGCGCTCATATTTCCTCGTTGATGTTTTGTGATTTATGTATTTTATTTGTTAAAACTTCAATTTTATTTTCAATTTTCTCTAGTTTACTATTACAGAAATCTGCTAATTCAGAACCTTCTTCAAACAGATCAACTATTTTATCAAGTTCATCCACACCATCTTCTAATTTGTGGACGATCTCCTCCAATCTCAATAGGGCAGATTCAAATTTCATTTTACTATTCATATATAGTTGTTTAGCTTGATTCCAGTTTATTTATTTGTAATGATGATATCATCTTCAAGTTTATTCAAATACTCATAAGGATTTCTATATTTATTATATCGCAGAACTTCAAAGTGCAAATGACTTCCGGTCGAACGTCCTGAATTGCCCATCTCTGCAATAATCTGACCTCTTTTGATTTCCTCATCTTTCTTAACGAAGATCTTGTTTAAATGAGCATAATTAGTCTGGTATCCAAATTTATGAGTAATTGCAATAAATTTACCAAAATATTTTTGTTGTCCGGTAGATGATATCTTTCCATCAGCAGCAGCATAAATGGGTGTTCCTTTAATATTGCCAATATCCAAACCATTGTGGAAACTTCTCTTATTTGTAATTGGATGTGTTCTCCATCCATAAGGATCTGATATTCTTCCGTAGGCTGGGTAGATTGAAGGAGTATTTAAATACAATTCATCTTTTAATTCGACCAGATCTTTTAATTCTTCATGTGTGTCGTAATCAAATTCAATTTTACCTTTGAGTTGAATAATTTTATTAAGTGTAAGAGAGTAATCATCACTTAAAGTAATGTTTGAAGATATAAATGTTGTATCAATAATTGGTGACCCACCAATTCCCATCTCTCTAATTTCTTTATTGATTGCCTTAAAATTTTTATCGGAACGAACCTTATCTTCCCAGTTTTCCATTAAATTGAGCTTTGTCATTATTGAATCAATTTCCGATGATAGGGTTATAAGTTTATCTTTGAGAATAACATTCTCATTAAACACTTCTTTTGCCTGAGCTATTTGTGTTTGATTGTGTATAATGAAGAAAATTGAACCAGCAAAAAATAGTAAGAAGATAACAGCCAGAGTACATAAGAATAAACCAAGTTTTTTGGGCAAACTTATGTTAATTGGTCTGGAAGACTCTGTTGTGGATAATGCTATGTGCCATCTTTTTGATACTGACATATTTCCCCATATATTTTTTTTCAACACAAAAAAAAACGATTAAAATGTCAAGTTAATTCAGCTTTACAGCTACATATAACTCTATTTTATCAAGGTTTTTGATAATAAAATACTTGACCTATTACAGTGCAATTATCTGGATTCCACAATAATAATTTATAATTGGGAGATAAGATGATAAAAAATTTTGAACAGTTAATTGCAAAAGTTAAAGAAATGAAAAATAAAACTGTAGTAATTGCTGCTGCCCACACAGCTTCTGCAATAGAGGCTGCAATAATGGCAAAGAAAGAGAATATTGCAGATAGTTTACTTGTTGGTGACAAACAGTATATAGAAGAATATTTACATAAATTTTCACCTGAGTTTGAGAACGATTTCAATATAATAGACACTGGCAAAGATCTGGAACTTGCCACTTCTGAATCTGTGAAGGCAATCCGAAATGGAGAAGCAGATATTTTATTAAAAGGTAAATGTGCAACTGCTACTCTCATGAAAGCTGTATTAGATAAAGAAAAAGGATTAAGAACCGGTAACAATCTAAGTGATGTATTAGTTTATGAACATCCAGATAAATTGGTTTTGATGAGCGATGGTGGAATTAATCTGTATCCTGGTGTTAAAGAGAAAATTTCAATTATTAATAATGCGGTAAAAGTTGGTCATGCTTTAGATAATCCAAAACCTAAGGTTGCACTTTTGGCAGCAGTTGAAGTTGTAAATCCTAAGATGCCTGCAACTGTTGATGCGAACACAATTAAAGAAATGTATGAAAATAATCAGATCAATGATTGTATAGTTGAAGGACCTATAGCTTTTGATGGTGCAGTAAGTAAAATGGCAGCTGAAGCAAAAGGGATAAAATCGGAAGTTGGTGGAGATGCAGATGTGCTTATCGTTCCCAATATTGAAGCGGGAAACATTTTCGGCAAAGCACTTACATACTATTGCAATTATAGAGTTGCACATGTTGTTATGGGAGCAAAAGTTCCAATTCTTATTGCATCCAGGGTAGATACGGCAGAAACAAAAATGCTCTCAATAGCCTTAGGTGTACTTAGCGCACAGAAATCATGAAAATTAAAATTATTTGTTTAGGAAAAACCAAGCAAAAGTTTATTGAAGAAGGAATTAGAGAATATCAGAAGAGGATAACTAAATATTTTAGATTAGATTGGCAATTCTTGCCAGATGTAAAGCTTACTGGAAGCAAAACAATAAAGATAGTTAAAGAACAAGAAGCTTCAATTTTAGAAAAAAATGTTTCAGCATCGTCTATTGTTATTGTATTAGATGAAAACGGAAAGGAATATTCATCTGTAAGATTTGCTAAATATTTGGAAGAAAAATTAAACATTGGCAAAGACATTACTTTTGTAATTGGTGGAGTTTATGGTTTGCATAGGAGGATTATCCAAAAAGCTGATCTTGTTCTAAGTTTTTCCAGGTTTACTTATACTCATCAGATGATCAGGATTCTTTTAACAGAGCAATTATATAGATCACTAACAATTATTAAAAATAAAAAATATCACTACTGATATTGCTAATTATTATTAATAAAGTAATATTTCTTATGAAAAAGAATTTGCTTTATAATGTAGACTACATAGTATTTAAATTATAAAATGGAGGATGAATGGAATTGAACAATGATTATGATGTAGCGATAATTGGTGGAGGACCAGCTGGATTAAGTGCTGCAATTTATGCTGCTAGAGGTGGGCTAAAAACTGTATTATTTGAAAAAGCTCTGATCGGAGGGCAGATTGTTGTAACAGCAGAAGTAGAAAATTATCCTGGTTTTGAAAAAAATGTAACAGGATTTGATATAATTGAGAAAATGCAACAACAAGCTGAAAAATTTGAAACAGATATTAAATTGGAAGAAGTAAAAGCAATAGGCTTGGAAGGATTATGCAAGATTATCGAAACCACAAAAAGTACATATAAAGTACAATCTGTAATTATTGCTACAGGAGCTCATCCTAGAAAATTAGCCGTGCCTGGAGAAGAAAAATTCACAGGTCGCGGAGTATCATATTGCGCAACTTGTGACGGTGCCCTATATCGGGATAAAATTGTTGCAGTTGTTGGAGGAGGAGATTCCGCAATAGAAGAGGCTATTTTCCTTACTAAATTTGCAAAAAAAGTGTACATTATTCATAGACGTGATGAATTGAGGGCTGTTAAGATAGTACAAGACAGAGCTTTTAAAAATGAAAAATTAGAATTTGTTCTTAATTCTGTTGTGCAAGCTATAGAAGGTAAAGATTTTGTAGAAAAAGTAGTTATCTTCAACAAAGAAACAAATGATGTGAGAGAGTTGGAAGTTAATGGTGTTTTCATTTATGTTGGTATAATTCCCAGCAGTAATCTAGTTGAATCTCGAGTTGAATTCGATTCACAGGGTTTCATAATAACAGATGATTCAATGCATACTGAACTTCCAGGTGTTTATGCGGCAGGAGATGTAACCAAGAAAGTTTTGCGTCAAGTTATTACTGCTTGTTCGGATGGAGCAACAGCTGCTTTTTCTGCAGAAAAATGGATTGAAGAAAACAAGGAACTTTTCTGCATAGAATAAATTTTACAAACAAAAAAGGCATCCAATATTGGATGCCTTTTTTGTTGCTTGAAAATAGTAAAATTAAGCTGAAACAAAATCTACAATTTCCTCTCCTTCCACATAAAGGAATTTAGGGCTCTCAGGAGGTCCACTCTTCTTAATCTTATCACTATCAGAATCTTCAACATATCTCCAAATTTCCCACGACTCTCCCTCACCATCAATACAAAATGTTATTTTCTTACCTATAAAATTATCAATAATGAATTGAATCGAAGAAAGTGGCTCTGCCTTCGTTACTGGAACGCAGAATTTCTTTCTATCATAAACGTATTTCCCCTTTGTCATTTACTCCTCCATCTATTTTTGAATTCTATATACTGCATAACTTTCAATATCATCCAACCAATAAATTTTATCTGATTTTATAGGTATTGAAATGATGATCCTGCCAAATCTGGCTGTGCTTTTTAAGAAACCACTTGTAATATCTATTTGAGTCCAATCTTGTTTTGGAAGTCCGGTTTTACTAAATTTGCTAACTCTTTTACCTTTAGCATCAAAAGCCAGAAAACGAATTGTGATCGATTGATTAGAATTATAATTTGTTTTAACAAATAAACGTGAATAATATACTTGATCAGCATCTACAGGAAATGCATCTGAAATAATATTTATTTTATCTTTTGGATATTCTACTTTTAAACTTTTTGATCCTGTATGGGGATTTTCATTATCCCAGGTAATGTAATCAGAAGTATCTTCCAATAAAAACCAGCTTTCGGGGAGTTTTTGGGAATCGTAATCGCCACTCTCGAAACTTGTATTAAAGACTTCATTTTCATTACTTTTAATATCTTTTTCTGAAAAATTCATTACTGATCCAAAAAAACAACTGGATAAAATAATAAATAAAGCGAGAATAATCTTTTCCATAATAGCCTCCTTAGGCAAAAATGCTTCGTTCTTTAAGATACTTTAAAATCAGACCGATCGCTGTAACATTGATCAGTAAGTTGGTTCCACCATAACTTATGAATGGCAAAGGAATCCCTGTTGTTGGCACTATGCCCAGGTTCATTCCAATATTAATAAATATCTGAAAGGTTATATATGCTAATATCCCAACAGACACATAACGATATTCTTTTCGTTTAATTTTAATTATACTCTTAGCGATTTTATATAAGAACAAAAAATAAATAAGTAAAATAAATGTGCAACCAAAAAAACCAAATTCTTCACCTATCACAGAAAAAATGAAATCTGTATGATGTTCAGGTAAGAAGTTCATGTTCTTTTGAGTGCCCATTAAAAAACCTTTTCCAAAGATTCCACCTGAGCCAATTGCTATCTTAGATTGAATGATCTGGTAACCAGCACCAAGAGGATCACGCATTGGATTTAAAAATGTTAATATTCTGTTTTGCTGATAATCTTTTAGACTATTCCAAAATATTGGAGTAATAAAGAAGATGAATGTGTTAATAACAGCTACAAAACCAATTAGCACTTTATCAAGATTACTTCGAGATAGAATGTAAATCAATAATAGAGTATAAACAATAAATATCCAAATGGAAAAAGAAAATAATATACTAAGAATTGGACTTATTATAAGTATAAGATAAAATTTTGGAAGATCAGATACTAAAAGGATAGAAAATAAAATCACGAAAAAAGTTAATGAAGTTCCTAAATCAGGTTCTAAAAGAATAAGTGTAATAGGAATTATTGTAATTACAAAAGAACGAAAAAGTATCTGTCCATCATTAAGAAATGGTTTGGAAATAAATTTAGAAATAGCCATTATTGTTATTAACTTAGCTAGTTCAGAAGGTTGAAAGTTAGCAAATCCCAAATTTATCCATCTATGTGAACCTTTGATCTCTGGTAAAAATAGAACTAAAATTAACAAAAGTATTGTAAAAATATAAATAGGGAGGATAGATATTTCAACAATTGCATTTGGAGTTTTTAACAGCACGAATAGAACCAGCATAGAAATTATTATCCAAATTAACTGTTTAATATAATAATTGGCAATAGTAAAATCATCTCCAATTCTGCTTGAGGAAGCAGAATAAATAGAAAAAATCCCAATCAACAAAAGAAGCATTAATAAACCAAAAATTATCCATTCAAATTTCTTCATCCCATAATTCCATAATAATAATTGATGAATTTTCGTGCAATTGGAGCACTAACACTACCGCCATGTCCACCATTTTCTATAAATACGGTAAAACCAATCTCAAATTTATCACATTTAGCATAACCGCTAAACCAAGCATGGGTTATTTTTCCCATATGATTCTCAGCAGATCCTGTCTTCCCATAAACCTTTATGCCTTTAATACTGGCTGCCGTTCCTGTTCCATAACTTTCATTCACCGTTTTATAAAGTGAATTTTGTATTAATTTAAGTGTTGCATCGGACATTGGCAGATGCTTTTGCTCAACATAATTCTTATACGTATGCTCTGCTTCTATTCGTTTCGCCAATAAATGAGGACGTCTCCAAATACCATCGTTTCCCAAAGCTGAATAATATGCACAAATTTGTAAGGGTGTAACCAATACCTCGCCCTGTCCGATAGCCAGATTTACCTTATGACCTAATATTCCTACATATTTTCCATAATTATCAATATACCATTTACGGGAAGGGAAAAAACCTTTGCGTTCACCGGGGAGATCGATGCCGGTACGAGTTGAGAGATAATTCTGTTTAGTATATCTGTTGACCTGTTCCAGAGAGAATCGGGTAGAAAGATCATAAAAAAAAACATCGCAGGAATATTTAATGGCATCTACCACAGTTAAACGTCCGTGACCTTTTTCCAGCCAGCACTTGAAGTACCTGTTGCCAAACCACATGCCTCCATCGCATTTTGTAAGTTTAGTTTTAGTATCAATTACCATTTCTTCCAGTCCAAGACTTGCCAGTATAGGTTTGTAAACTGATCCGGGCGGATAACTTCCGTGTATTATTCTATCTAACAATGGTTTGTCAGGATCGGTAATAATATCATTCCATTGTTTGGCAGATATTCCTCCGGTAAAAAGATTCGGATCAAAATC
>JAVCCD010000250.1 GCA_030765665.1 Candidatus Tenebribacter mawsonii
CCAAAAAAAGTAAATTTCAAAAATAGGAAAATGCTCTGTTTCACAGGCGATTTTATGACCAATTTCAATATCCCTGATCATCTCGGTTTGGGAAAACAAAGCGCACGTGGTTTTGGCGTGGTCGTCGCATGCGACAATGGCAATTGACGATTTCAGGTTGGATGACATTTGTGAAGGCGACAATTGCAATTGTCGCTTTCGGATTGATGACAATTTTTGAAGGCGACGTTGGCCAACGTCGCCTTCAAAAATGATCGATGATGTTTATATTTTCGATTCTTGACAAAAGCGGAGATGAAAAACATTGTCTGATTGCAATGATTGAATGAATAAATGGTAAAAAAATATTGATGTGCTTTGGAGGTGAAAATGGACGAGACATTAGATGAAAAAAATAAAGTTGTTTTTAAAAAAACATCAGACCCAATGATTTCTGCTGGAATTATTGGTTTATACAAATATTGTGAGAAAAGAAAAAAGGAAAAAAATGATTTTAAATTTGAAATAAATGGAAGTAATGAACTGAAAATTCAATCAGAAAATTTGGAAAAAGTTTTAAAGGAAATGTATTATGAAATGGGAAAAGATTTTTATGATACAAGCACAAAAAAGCAATTTGAGAAAAATGAAGGTTTTTTTTATGATGAAGAGAAAGATGAATTTGTGAGATTCCCTAAGGTGAAGACAACGGGAATGTCAAATCTAATTCACGATGCCCAGCCAACACCCTTAGGAAAAACAGAAACTTTGAATAATAAAAAGAATAAATCAGGAGAAATAACAACAGAAGGAATAGAAAGTAATAATCCAGAATTATATAAAAAAATAATAACATTCGGAAGAGAAAAGCATATTACATTAGGAAAAAAAATCTGGATTAACGATAGAAATACAGCAACCCCAAAACTTGAAAAAATGAAAATTGAAAAAGGAATGCAAAAATGTGCAATTTGTGGAGAATCATTTAAAAAAACTTATGAATCAAAAAGTTTTTCTCCTTTTATCGGAGGAAGTAGTGCTTCACGAAACTTTGTATCAATGACCAAAGGAACAGAAAAAATTTGCTGGAAATGTTTTTATCTTCAAAGATTCAGTCCTGTTTGTGCTTTTTATTATAATGATTATAAAAATGAAAATTTGAATATTTTTCTATTTAATAGCAATTCTCTTGAGGGAATGAAAAAAATAAATCATAATCTATTAAAAGATATTTTCTATACAAAAGATCAACTTATTGATAATAATTATTCAAGCAACTTCCATATTTACAATTTTGAACAAACAGACAAAAAGATTTATTTCAATTTGTTTTCCGAACTTTTTCTTTTGTTACTTTACACGATTTATAAAAAAGTTCAAAGTTTAAAGCAGGAAAAAACAGATTTGGTTGAACTTTTCAAAATCGAAATTGAAGATGTTTATAATACAGAAGTATTTTTCTTTCAAACAAAAAAGTTTGCTTCGACAATGAGACCTGTGAAAGTAGATAAATTCACTGAAATTTATTACATTTTTTATTTATTCAAATCAATTGATGAAAATAATAGCATCACTTTTTTTCATTTACTTCAAGAATTATTGCTTTGGAAAAATGACAAAAACCAAAAACTCGATAGAGCAATTATAAGAAATGAATGGGCAGAAAAAGTATTGAAAAGAAAATCAACAATTAAAATTATCGAAAAATTGGTGTGTATGAATTTTTCTAAAAAAGATTTTAGAAACAATTTTTTCAGTCTCATTGAATGGTTAATAATGTATGAATCATTAATAAATTATGGAGGTAATAAAATGATGAATGATGAAATCAGAGACCTGGCAATTAAGCTGGGAAATCAGATTGGATTTGCAGCAAAGAATGACAAGAATCCAACTGCGGGAAAAGGTAAATTAATTTCAATGAAAAAAGCTAGAACATTATCAAAATTCTTAGATCAAATTATCAGTTTTATTAGCAGATATAATCTAGTGCTAAACAGGGATTTTTTAACATCGATAAATGAAGAAAATTTTGATTACTTTAGGCAATTTACAATTATATCAGCGTTAAGTTCTTTCAATATTTCAAGAAAAGAAAATAAAAATACAGATGGAGGAAAAGATGAATAAAGAATTAAAATCTCTCACAATTACTTATCTTTCAAAGGTAAGTTTCGCAAGTTTAAATGGTTCCGATTCTGATGTAGATAATATTAACACAATTAAAAAAATTACATTGGAAAATAAGGATGAATTACCTTATGTTTCTTCACAGGCAATCAGAAGAGCTTTACGAGATCAGTTACAAAATTTAGGTTGGAAATTATCTGAAATTACAGGTGATAAAGATTCTAAACATCCACCCAAAACACAATGTGATCCTACCAACTTTATCGATGATGATTTATTTGGATTTATGGATGCTCAAAAAGAAACAAATAAAAGAACATCTCCAATTCGAGTAGAATCTTTAATTTCTTTATCAAAATATCAAGGTGATCTTGATTTTGGAACAAATTTTATGGGAATGGAGAAAGGAATTAATCCGAATATTTACGAAACAGAAATTCATTCAGGAATCTATAGAGGAACAATATTAATCGAATTGGATAGAATTGGAAAAGGAGAAGGTTTTGAAAATGAATTAAGTAATGATGAGAAAACAAAACGAGTTAATTCTTTCATCGATGCATTTCAAAATCTGTGGAGTAGTGGAAGGCAATCCAGATTCTTAGCAGATATTTCACCAAAGTTTTTTGCAGCAGCAATAATGTATTCTAAAAATCCCATATTTTTAGAAGCAGTAAAAGAGCCGATTAAAATAAGTGAGTTAGAATCTGTTAAAAATGATTATTCCGATTTCATAAAAGAGCATTGTTTTGCTGCTCAAAAATCAATCTTTGATAAAATTGATGGTGAATGTTTAACCCTAAAAGATGGTTTTGAAAAAATTAAAAACTGGGTTAAAGAATATTATGGAAAATAAATATCTAATTGTGGAAGCAGTATCAAATACTGCTTCCTTTCGCATTCCGGAATTCCATAATTATCATAAGACATTGCTTTTGCCACCAATTACAACAGTAATCGGAATTGCCGGAGCTGCTTTAGGAAAAGATTATAAGGAAGCACAAAAATATTTTGTAGATAATGTTTTTGAAATAGGCATTTACGGAAAATCCAAAGGTTTTATGAAAGATTTGTGGAGAGCAAAATTATGGAAAGGAAGCAAACCCAAAAAATCTGATAGAACAATTATCCAAAGAGAGTTCATTTTTGATAATTACTTTATTTTTGTGTTTGGAAATACAAATGAAGTTGTTAATGAATTACATAACTCCTTTAAAGAATCTACTTATGCCTTAACTGTCGGAAATAGTGATTCTTTGCTTAAAATAGTTTCTTTGAAAATATTAGGCAAAGAGAATAAATGTAGAACATCGAAATTGGAACATTGCATCTTATTAGATAATCATTTGAATTCTTTAGAACTCGATCTTGAAATTAACAAGAAATATGTTTTTACTCCGATGAATTCACCTGTTTGTTATAATCTTCCAAACTCATTTATCTTTTTGGATGATAACATTCGTAAGGTTAAAGAGAGAAAAGAATTCACATTTATCGGTAATCCTGTAAAATCGAATAATAAAAAGTTCGATGCAGTAATTTTCAAAAATAAATCCATTCCAATTTTTAAACATCAAATATGAATGAATTACAAAAACTTCTTGGTAAACCAGATCAATCTCTTATTGAACATACAGACAAAGTATTGAAAATCTGGCAGGAAATTTTTCTTATCCACAAAGAAGAAATAACCGATAATGATTTTTGGAAAAAAAGTCTGGTCTCTGTCATTTTTCACGATATTGGCAAAATCATAGATTCATTTCAAGAAATGATGATTTCTATAAAAGAAAACAAATATTATAACTTTGATAAGAATTTTAGACACGAATTGTTTTCAGGGATAATTGTTTCCTTGTTTCTACAAAATGAAATTTTACCTGTTGCAGCGGTTTTTAGTCATCATAAAAAACTTAATGATGAATTATTTGATGGAGATCGTTTTCGAAAATTATCTTTCAAAATTCAATATCTTAATGACTTCTATAAATATTATGACAATAGATTATCTGATTTTAAACTAAATTTCGACATTTCAATTTTCGGTAATTTCACAAAACTTACTGCTGAGAAAAGTTATATTCTTTATAAAGAAAGAATCTTTTGGAAAAGACGAGATATTATCAAAAAATCCGACAGAATCAAATACATTTTTTTCAAAGGCATTCTTCAAACCTGTGATTGGTTCGCTTCTGCAAATAAACTTCTATTAGATGATCTAAAAATAAAAGAACAAAACATAAAATCTACTTTAGAAAACAAAATAGCAATTTCAATTACGTTTTCTGATTTTCAATTAAAATGTTTAAATACTAAAAAAGATTGTCTTGTAATTGCACCGACAGGTTCAGGGAAAACAGAAGCTTCGCTTTTGTGGGCTGGAGGAAAAAAAGGAAAACTGCTTTACCTGCTTCCTACAAGAGTTACTTCAAATGCAATTTATGAAAGAATGAAAGATTATTTTGGACAGGAAAATCTTGGGTTGGTTCATTCTGGTGCTTATTCATTTCACAAAGAAATAAATGATAATTATGAATATTCAGAATACTTACTTGAAAAGACATTTCATAAACCTTTAACTGTGGCAACTGTCGATCAGGTTTTAACCTGTGGATTTAATATCGGATATTGGGAGATGAAAGAATTCAATTGTTTTAACTCTCGAATTATCATCGATGAAATCCATTCTTACGATTTTTATACTTTGGGTCTGATCATTGCGACAATCAGACATTTTAAAGAAATGAAAGCCAAATTCTTTATTATGTCAGCAACAATTCCTGAATTTCTTAAAAAGTTAATTTTGAATGAATTGCCTGAAATACAACTAATTGAAAATAAATCTCTTTTAGAAGAATCGAGAAATCTTTTTGAAGTCCATAATTGTAACATAGATGAACTTGACGAACAAATCAGATATGAAGTTGAACAAAAACGAAAAGTCTTGATTGTTGTTAATACTGTTAATGAGGCAATTCGTTTATATGAAAAATATCATCATTACAGACCGATTTGTTATCATTCTCGTTTTATACAAAAGCACCGTGTTCAAAAAGAAAAACAGATCAAAGAAGTTTCTGAAAACAATTCTGATAGAAATTTGGTTATTACAACTCAAGTTGTTGAAGTTTCTTTAGATATTGATTTCGATATTTTATTTACTGAAAATGCTCCTGCTGACGCAATTGTTCAAAGAGCAGGAAGAGTGAATCGAAAAAGAGAAAAAAAGAAAAATACAAAAATTGTAATCTATAGACATTCTGACATTGCAAAAAAAATATATGGTGAAGATATTCTTAATAATAGTTTCTTCGAGTTTCAGAAATATAATAATAAAAGAATATCGGAACAACAATTTATTGATATTGTTAATGAAGTTTATAAAGATGTGGAAGTTGAAAATAACAAAGATTACAATGAAGGATTAAAGAAATATAATGAAATTCAGGAACATTATAATTTCATACAAGATGTTCCAATAAATGATAAAAATCTATATACGAGAAATTTCAAAGATAATGTAAATATTTCTATAATTCCAATGGAATTTTTAGAAGAATTGGCTGATAAAAAACCCTTAATAATGAATAAATTTGTTGTCGATGTTCCAATATGGGCAAAGAATAATTATAGGAAAGATAAAATGAACAGATTTCTTTTTCTTGATGTGGATTATAATGATAAAAGAGGTGTAAAGTTGAAAAAACCTGAAAAAAATTATTCTAAATATGTTATGTAACCAAATCGGCTGGAAGCGAACAGATGAAAATTATATCTTGTGAAATCCAACTCGAAAGCGATGTTGGCCAACGCCGCCTTCGGAATGACAACACAATATCTGAAAGCGACAATGGCAATTGTCGCCTTTTTGAGGAAATATAATGCACCGCAACAGTCAGAAGCGCATTTACGGAGATTATGTATATTTCATCACCTGTGATGTGCAGGATAAGATTGAATTTTTCAAAGAGGAAATATTTTGCGATTTTTGGATCGAGGAGTTGAAATTGGCAAAAGAAATGAAGAAATTTAAGCTTTATGCGTTTTGTTTGAATTATGATCATTTTCATTTATTGATCAAACCGGATAAAATAAATTATTCACAAATAATGCATTTTATCAAAAGGCACACATCGAGGAATTTAAATATCATTTTGGGATATAATAAAATCGATTTGGGAAAAATGGCTAATTCCGGTGAAGGCGACGTTGGCCAACGTCTCCTTCAAAATGGAAACAACACGACCATCGAAAGCGACATTGGCAATTTTCGCCAACGGGAATTCGATAAAATCATATATCAACATCGGCAAAAATACATCGTGAAATTCGGGAATGATTTCCATCATCCAAAATTCAAATGGCAAAAATCATTTCACGATCATATTATTCGGAACGTAAAGGATTTCAATAATCATTGGAATTATACAATGTATAATTATTTGAAACATAACCTGCCGGAAAATTGGAAATACACGGGATTGAATTTTATGGAATTGATCGATGAGATTGAATGATGACGGCGACATTGTTGGCGACGGTGCCATTGTCGCATTCGGGATCGCAACGCAATGACGGAAACAACGAAAGCGACATTGGCTAATGTCGCCTTCGGAGGATAAAACATGGAATTATATTTAAACACGTACGGCACATATCTTCATAAAAAAGGAGAAATGTTCGAGGTCCGCATTGAGGAAACTTCCAAACGTATTTCTCCCAAAAGAATTTCGTCTATTGTCATTTCAAATGCTGCACAAATCACGACAGATGCAATTCAAATGGCTTTGGAATATAATATTGATATTGTTTTTCTGGATAAATATGGTACTCCTTACGGTCGTTTGTGGCTGCCAAAACTTGGGAGTACTACATATATTCGGAGACGTCTTTTGGAGATTTATCAGAATGATACAGGATTGGAATTTGTGAAGTACTGGATAGGTCGAAAAACAGATAATCAATTGAAATTCCTGAAAGAAATATTAAAAAAGAGACCTCATTTACAAATGGGAAACAAAATTGAAGAAATTGTTCGATTAAAAGAACAACTGGTTCAAATAAAAGATGTTCTATCTAAAACAGCTTACCGGATACTTGGAATTGAAGGAAATATTTCTCGTGTTTATTTCCAAACTTTATCTGCTTTGCTTCCTAAAAAATATAATTTTCACGGTAGAAGCAGCCGACCTGCAAAAGATCCTTTTAATGCATTTCTTAATTACGGATACGGAGTTCTTTATTCAAAAATAGAAAAAGCTCTGATCATTGCAGGTTTAGATCCTTATATAGGTTTGCTGCACACAGACAATTATAATAAAAAGTCACTTGTTTTTGATTTTATCGAACCTTATCGCACCTTGATCGATGAGCCTGTATTTTATCTTTTCAGTCGCCGGAAAATAAAAAATTCTTATTATGATGAAATAAAAAACGGTGTCATTTTGAACGAAGAAGGTAAGAGATTTTTCATAATAGAATTAATGGAAAGTTTTGATAAAAAGATCAGACACAAAAATCGAAACATGAAGAATATAAATCAAATCAAGGCGGATGCTCATGCATTTGCAAATTTCCTGATCGGAAAAAGAAAGGATTATTGAAGGCGACATTTGCCAATGTCGCATACAAGGTGAAAACAACGAAAGTGACATTGGGTTGCGGGAAAACGAAAGGCGACGTTTGGTTGCGGGAAAACGAAGGCGACGTTTGCCAACGTCGCCTTCACAAACCGGAGGTTTTTATGTTAACCTGGGTAATGTACGATATTCCAAAAGATAGAACACGAAATAAAATTGCCAAATTATGTGAAGAATCCGGTATATACCGTGTTCAATATTCCATCTTTCTTGGAGAGCTGAACAATGCTCAAAGAAAAGAGCTTACTATAAATTTGAAAGACTTGATGAATAACGATGAAGACTCTGTTTATGTGTTTCCAATGTGCAATGAAGATTTTAATAAATGTAAATTATTGGGACAGGCATTCAATAAAGAATTGATTGCTGATGAGATAAAGACATTGTTTTTATAAGGATAGAAAATGACAAAAGAATTAAAATCACATTTCGAAGGCGACAATTTGTTCGAAAGCGACAATGGCAATTGTCGCCTTCAAACAAATATTTTTGTTACACCTTCCGAAGTTATCGAATATTTATTTTGTCCCCGCTTCATTTATTTCATGAATGTTCTTAAGATAGAACAACACGAACATAAAAGAAAATTGGTGAATAAAGGAAGGGATATTCATGCTCTCAAAATGGTTCATAATAAAGATTATCTTAGAAAAAAGATAGGTGCTATCGACAAAAAGATCGATGTCTATTTAACTTCCAAAAAATTGAAATTGGTGGGAAGGATCGATGAAGTTCTTTTTTTGGAAAATAATGAAGCTGCTCCGCTCGATTATAAATTTGCTTTCTGGGAAGATAAAATATATAAAACATTGAGAATGCAGCAGACACTTTATGCTCTTCTTATCGAAGAAAATTTTGATAAAAAAGTTGAAAAAGCATTTCTCGTTTATGTGCGAAGCAAAAATCACCTTGAAGAAATTCGGATCTCAGAAAATATGAAAAAGGAAGCTATCGTGATTGTGAATGAAATATTTGATATATTAAACCAAAACTATTTTCCCAAAGCTACAAAAAACAAAAACAAATGTCTCGATTGTACTTATCGGAATTTGTGTGCTGTCTGAATCAAAATTATTGACGTTTTAAGGAAGAATTGTTCTTTTACATTTGAATAGAGGTGTTAACAAAAGTCTGAGAAACAAAATTCGGGTATTTTTTTATAACTTCAAGATATTTTGTCAGCAATATCTCTTTTTAAGAAGAGATATTAATTCAATTATATATAAGAAGTTAGTCTCAAAAACGCCTTTTAATTTGTGAATCCATCAAAACAAGGATTGAAACTTAGTTCCCTTCCGTGTGCGTGTTCTCATCATCTCGCTTTTAATTTGTGAATCCATCAAAACAAGGATTGAAACTCATTTCATTCTGACAAACACGCAATATAACATAAGCACTTTTAATTTGTGAATCCATCAAAACAAGGATTGAAACATCACGATTAATAAAGGTGGGGCTCTTAAATAGACACTTTTAATTTGTGAATCCATCAAAACAAGGATTGAAA
>JAVCCD010000278.1 GCA_030765665.1 Candidatus Tenebribacter mawsonii
CATCTAAAACACCTGACGAAGTCTTCCAAAAAGTAGAAAAAAATTATAAATTAGGATATCATAAAGCAGCAAAATTTGTTTCTTTCATGCAGAAGAACAAGTTATGGATGGTTAGTGAAATAGAAGAGGGTGTATTAGAGAATATTTTCATCAGGAATTTTACTTCTCTGCAAGACGCTGTAGATGAAGCCATAGCAATAAAAGGTGACGATGCTAAAATGAATCTGATTCAAAATGCTGGAATTACTGTACCGCAAATTATTAACCATATATAGAATTTATCTTTACACTCAAAGCCTGTAAATAATTTTTATTCCAGAGATTAAAAATAAGAAACATAAATTAGGAGATGATATGAAAGTTTCCGAAAAATTAGAAAACTTAAAAAAAAGAGAAGCAAAGATAAAAGAAATGGGCGGCAAAGCCAGAATCGATAAGCAGAAAGTAAAAGGTAAATTAACTGCACGTGAAAGACTCGATCATCTCTTTGATGAAGGAACATTCCGAGAAATTGATATGTTTGTTAAACACAGATCTACAAACTTCGGAATGGAGACAATTGAGATACCGTCAGATGGTGTAATTACCGGTCATGGAAAAGTAAATGGCAGACCTGTTTTTGCGTATTCACAAGATTTTACTTCACGAGGTGGCTCTTTAGGAGAAAAACACGCAGCTAAAATTACAAAGGTCATGGACCTGGCAATGAAAGCTGGTGTACCTATAGTAGGAATTAACGATTCAGGCGGAGCACGAGTTGAAGAAGGACTTGATGCGTTAAAAGGTTACGGTGATATATTTTTCCGCAATTCAAGAGCTTCCGGAGTTATTCCTCAAATATCAATAATTATGGGACCTTGTGCCGGAGGTGCAGTTTACTCTCCCGCCATGACAGATTTCATTTTCATGGTCGATAAAAAAAGTTATATGTTTATAACCGGACCAAGTGTTATAGAAACAGTTACAGGTGAGAAAACAACCTTTGAAGATCTAGGTGGAGCAATGACTCATAATAGCAAAAGTGGTGTTGCCCATTTTGCCTGTAAAGATGACGAGGATGCAATTTATCAAGTTAAAGTTTTACTTAGCTATCTTCCTGATAATAATATGGATGATCCTCCGATATTCAATAATGGAGATGATCCAAATAGGTTATGCCCGGAACTTGATACAATTATTCCGGATAGCACAAAAGCCGGTTATGATATGAAAGCTGTAATTCAATCAATCGTAGATAATGGACAGTTCTTTGAACCACACGAATATTATGCACAAAATGCTCTTATTGGTTTTGCCAGAATGAATGGCAGACCTGTAGGGATTATAGCTAATCAACCCATGTTCCTTGCCGGATGTTTAGATATTAACGCATCCGATAAGATCTCACGTTTCATAAGATTTTGTGATGCCTTTAACTTTCCAATAATTACTTTCGTTGATGTACCTGGATATTTGCCCGGTACCGATCAAGAATGGGGTGGTGTGATCCGCCACGGTGCAAAACTTCTCTGGAGTTATTCGGAAGCGACAGTTCCAAAACTTACAGTTACAACCAGAAAGAGTTATGGTGGTGCTTACATTGCTATGAGTTCCATACATTTAGGGGCGGATATGCTTTTTGCATGGCCAACTGCTGAACAAGCTGTTATGGGTGCTCAGGGAGCAGTTAATATTGTAGCGTCTTATCGCAAACAATTAAAGGAAGCTACAGATCCTAAAGCAAAACGACAGGAACTCATAAATGAATATGAAACTGCGTTCAATACTCCATATATTGCTGCAGAGCGCGGTTATATTGATGCTATAATTCAACCCAGCGAAACCAGAATTCGTTTGATTGATGCTTTAGAAATAATGATTACAAAAAAAGAAGCTCTCCCACCTAAAAAGCATGGGAACATTCCAGTCTAGGAGATTTTTTTGAAAGATAAACAAAAGAAACTAAAAGCTGCAATTATGGGCGTTCTTTATTATTTACAACAACAAGAAGAAGAGAATAATTCCAAGCTGGGGAAGCATTGGTCACGATCCGGACGTAAGATCATTATGCAGAATAGAATGATGGTTCAACGTAGAGGACTTACACGGTAACGTGAGTAAGAGTTTAAGCGAAGAAGGGGATAAGAGGAATTAAGATGCATAAAGATCTGGATATTTGGAAATTAGGAATTGAACTTGTAGAGAAAATCTATAAAATTACTAATTCATTTCCAGAATCGGAAAAGTTTGGTTTGATCTCTCAAATGCAAAGAGCTGCAGTTTCTTATCCTTCCAACTTAGCAGAAGGAGCAGCAAGAAACTCCATTAAAAAATATATCCGCTCTCTTTATATAAGTCTTGGTTCACTTGCTGAACTAGAAACACAGATTATCATCGCTGAGAGGTTAAAATACATAGAAGATTCTGATATTGTTGAAAATATTGAAAAATTAAGAAGAAAGCATTTAGATTTTATTAAATACATGAAAAGTAAAACAGCTTAAGCGCTTCCTCGCTTTTGCACTTATTCATTTACGGAGGAAATAAATGAAATTCGATAAACATGGCGTTCTGGAAATGACAAAAATAAATTATGATCCTGCACGTCCGAAAGCGAAAAACCCGATAAAGATACAAGATGTAAGCCTTAGGGATGGACATCAAAGTATTTTTGCAACTCGTGGTAGAACTGAAGATATGATCCCCGTAGCAAAAATGATGGATGATATTGGATTCTACTCAATAGAAATGTGGGGTGGTGCTACTTTTGATGTAATGCATAGGTTTTTAAACGAAGACCCCTGGGAGAGAATTAGAACCCTAAAAAAGTATATGACAAAAACTCAATTTTCCATGCTGCTTCGCGGACAAAATTTAGTTGGTTATAGAAATTATGCTGACGATGTGGTTGAAGCATTTGTTCAACGTGCTTGCGATAATGGAATAGATATTTTCCGTGTATTTGATGCTCTCAACGATTTCCGTAATTTCCAAACAGTTGTGAAAGTTATCAAGAAAAACAATAAACATTTCCAGGGAACTATTTGCTATTCTCTCACAGAACCCAGAATGGGTGGTGAAACTTATAATCTAGAATATTATTTGGAAAAAGCCAAGCAGTTAGAAGAACTCGGAGCCGATACGATTTGCATTAAAGACATGGCGGGGCTCATCGCACCTTATGATGCATACAATCTAATAAAAGCACTCAAGGAACAAACAGATATTCCAATCCATCTTCATACTCATTTCACATCAGGTATGGGAGATCTCACCCTTTTCAAAGCTATCGAAGCTGGGGTAGATATTATTGACACTTGTATGGCACCTTACGCTTACAGAACATCCCATCCTGCTGTTGAACCACTTGTGATTTCATTGTTGGGAACAAACCGCGATAGCGGATTGGATATTAAAAAACTCGCTGAAATTGATAAGGAAATGGAGAAAGTAATTCCAAAATACAAGCATTTTCTCAACGATACGAAAAATGCAATAATCGATACAAATGTGATTCTTCATCAAACTCCGGGTGGAATGCTTTCCAATCTGGTAAATCAACTCCGACAGATGGATGCTCTTGATAAACTAGATGAGGTATTTGAAGCGCTTCCAAAAGTGAGAAAACAACTGGGACAGGTTCCTCTTGTTACTCCTACAAGTCAGATAGTGGGAATTCAAACTGTGAATAATGTTCTATTTGATAAGGAAGGTGAAGAGTTTTCTAACATAACAGAACAAGTAAAAGATCTTTGTTTTGGTTTATACGGGAAGACAACTCTTCCAATAGATGAAAAAGTACAGAAGAAAGCCCTGAAGGGATATCCTCGTGGAGAAACTCCCATAACTGCACGACCTGGTGACCTATTAGAACCCGAACTTCCAAATATAAAAAAAGAATTTAAGGATCTGGCAAAAGATATTGACGATGAAGTTCTTTGCGCTTTGTATCCGGTTACAGGTAAGAAATTTCTGAGTTGGAAATATGGACTTGAAGACGTTCCTGATGATGTAAAGCCAAAGACCCTAGAAGATGTGCAGAAGGAACAGGAACTTGTACGTAAAGCACTTTCTGGTGAGCTAACAACTAAAAAAGTGAAACCTGCTAACACAAAAGCTTTTGACGTGTTTGTTGATGGTGAATATTTCAATGTTGAAGTTGCAGATCCGAATGCAAAACAGATGGGAATGGTAGTTAACAAAAAAGAAGAAATTGTTGCAGGTGATGATACAGGAAACTTACTAGCTCCCATTCCTGGTATGATAATTGAGTATAAGAAAAAAGTTGGAGATGAAGTAAAAGCTGGAGACACTATTGTTGTGTTAGAAGCGATGAAAATGTTCAATAATTTGGATGCCCCTTGTGATGGAGTTGTTAAGAATATTAATCATAAAGCAGGAGATTCTGTTTCTAAAGGTGCTATCCTCTGCTATATTGAATCAAAATAATTAGAATCTCAAGATCTTAAATAAGTAAAGCCCCGCTTCTGCGGGGCTTTACTTATTTGCATTATTAAACCTAAAACAATTATTAGTTCAAATATCTCCTGTTTACCCAACCAGCCCAAGATTCATCATTGGGTGTAATCGTAAATTTAACCCAATCATTTTTTTCATCAACCACGAATACTGTAACACCTTTCATCAATTTACCAATTGGGTCTACGGCATAATA
>JAVCCD010000061.1 GCA_030765665.1 Candidatus Tenebribacter mawsonii
CTATTCGTGTAAATTCGTGGTTAAAGTGCTACATCAAATCCTTAACCGTCTGTACTTCCTTTTCTTCATCCAACCAGCTATATTTTACTTCTCCTACAAAAATTGTATGATCACCGCTTTTCACTTGCGTAATAACCTGGCATTCAAAGGTTGCTTTCGCATCTTTGATAATTGGATATTTTGCTAATCTGCCATCAAACCAGTCATGTCCAGCAATTTCCAGTTTATCCATATCTCTACCGGATTTCGAACCCCATAGTTTAGTTGCTTCAATCATTTCTTTTGATGGAAAGCAAAGATTGAAAAAACGGTTTTGCTGGATACATTCATAAGAATATCGTGTGTGACCAATTGAGATGGCAAACATGGGTGGTTTAATTGAAGTTTTCATATACCATTCCAAGGTGATCGGATTGAATTTACCATTTTTATCTTTTACTATTGCCACCACAACTTTAGCTGGATGTTTAGTTTTAGCATTTGCTTCAGAAAATTCGATTCTTTTCATAAAGACCTCTTCCATTTTGTTTATTATAATAATTCAACATAATCCTGAATTGTCATTGCGAGGATTCTCACTAAGAAATTCTTCCGAAGCAATCTAAATCTATAACTAACTTATTAAAATAGATTGCTTCGTTTATTTCAGCAAGAAGATTACTCGCAAAGACTACAATTATATTTTTATTCGTGTAAAAACACAATATTATAGAACTTATTCACTTATGAATTCTATTTATCAAAATAAGATAGATAATGTAAATAAAAAAATGGTGATTGACCTAACTTCAAAATTATATTGACTTAGGAATATCACATTTTAATTTGCCAAAAAATCTTTAAGGAGTTATAAATGAAGAAAATAGCATTACTAATAATTTTAATTAGTTTGATTATATTAGGTTGTGGAAAAAAAGAAACTGTAAATTCTGATGTAACTGAAATCCTTTTCTGGCAGGCAATGGGCGGACCTTTAGGTGATGCATTAGCAGAATTAGTAAATAAATTTAATGATACACATCCTAATATTCATGTAACATCTGTTAATATGGGAAATTATACAGCTCTTTCACAAAAACTAATGGCATCTATCCAAACTGGGAATCAGCCGGATGTTGCACAAGCATATGAAGCATGGATAGCAAATATGCTGGAAGGCGATGTAATTGTTCCAATTGAAGAATTTATTAATGATGATCCTAATTTCGGTCAGGAAGAAATTAATGATATCTATCCGGTTTTCATTAATAGTAATAAAATGGATGGAAAGTTGGTTTCTTTTCCATTTAATAAAAGTGTAATGGTTCAATATTATAATAAAGATATGTTATTCCAAAATGATATGGATCCTGACAGACCTCCAAAAACATGGGAAGAATTTAGAGATTATTGTAAGATACTTACACAGGATACAGATGGAGATAGTAGGTTAGATCAGTTTGGTACAACAATAAAAATTAATGCATGGCATTTTGAAAATCTTCTTTTACAGGCAGGTGGGAAAATAATGAGTGAAGATAATAAAACACCTTTATTCAATAGTAAGGAAGGTGTGCAAGCTTTGAATTTTTTAACTGATATTTTAACAAAGGATAAAACTGGTTATCTCTCTCCTGGTTATGAAGGGCAGAAAGATTTTACAGCACAGAAAGTTGCTTTTTATCAGGATTCCAGTGTTTCTATGGCATTCATGTTAAGAACGGGAATTACATTTAATATGGGAATTTCTGCTGTTCCAGTAAATAAAACCAAGCAGAATCTCATAAGTGGTACGAATGTGGTTATCTTTAAGAATGAAGAAGATAAGAAGAAAGAAAAAGCTGCCTGGGAATTCGTAAAATGGTTCACGGATACAGAGCAGACGGCAAGATGGAGTGAATTAACCTATTATATGCCGGTTCGTAAAAGTGCGATGGAAGTTGATGCTTTAAAAGATAGAATTGCCGGTAATCCTGAAATTGCATCTGTTTACGATCAATTGAATTATGCCACTTTCGAGCCTCAGATAAGTGAGTGGTTCGAGACACGTAAATATTTGGAAGAGCATGTTATTGAGAAAGTTGTTAGAGGAATGTTAACTCCTGAAAAAGCTCTTGAGAATGCAGCTGAAATGATAGAAAAGAAAATTGCTAAAAGAGAAGAATAAAAACATATATTCCGAAGCTTTTCTTTCAAAGCACACACGAGAGAAGATTCGGAAAGTTGAAAAATATTTAATAGCGATGATGATTGTTTGAAAGAAAACTTTCCGAATTTTGGTTGAAAGAATTCCTTTATAGGAGACTTCGGAAAGATAAAAAAAGAGAAGAATAAGAGGAAGTAATGAATATAAAAATACAATTTCCGGATGGTTCTGTAAAAGAACATCCAAAAAACATATCTCCGCTTGAAATTGCAGAAAGTATTAGTCATGGATTAGCAAAGCAGACTATTGTAGCAGAAGTAAATGGAAAACTTGTAGATCTTGATTATAAGATTGCCAATGATGCAAAGATCAAGCTTTTTAAATTTGATAGCAAAGAGGGACAGGAAGTATATTGGCACAGTACTGCCCATCTTCTTGCACAAGCTGTGAAAGAACTTTTCCCTATCATTAAGGTTACAATAGGACCGGCAATTGAAAATGGATTCTATTACGATTTTGATAAAGAAGTTCCATTTACAGATAAAGACCTGGAAAAGATCGAACAGAAGATGAAAGAACTTTCTAAAAATAATGCTGAATATACAAGACAAGAGCTTTCAAAGAAAGAAGCAATTAAACTTTTTTCTGACCTGAAAGAAGATTATAAACTGGAATTATTGGAAGAAATTCCTGATGATGAAGTGATCTCAGCTTATACTCAAGGAAATTTTACTGATCTTTGTAGAGGACCACATATCACCGATACTGGGAAGATAAAAGCAATTAAACTCCTCAAAACTTCCGGTGCATACTGGCGTGGGGATTCCAAAAATAAAATGCTTCAACGGATATATGGCGTGAGTTTTCCTTCCAATAAAGAACTCAATACTTTTTTGCATAATTTGGAAGAAGCCAAGAAAAGAGACCATCGTAAAATTGGGAAGGAACTTGATCTTTATTCATTCTCAGATGAGATTGGCCCCGGACTTGTATTATGGCACCCAAACGGTGCGATGATGCGCTCAATAGTAGAAGATTATTGGAAGAAGCGTCATTTTGAAGATGGTTATAGCTTGGTGAATACTCCGCATATTGGAAAAGCCGGACTTTGGGAAAAAAGCGGGCATCTGGAATTCTATAAAGAAAGCATGTACAGTGCTATAGAAGTGGATGACATGGAATATTATCTCAAACCGATGAATTGCCCTTTTCATATTGCTATATATCAAAACCAAAAGAGAAGTTACCGTGAGCTTCCAATTAAATATGCTGAAATGGGAATGGTCTACAGGTATGAAAATTCCGGTTCACTTCATGGCTTAATGCGCGTTCGCGGATTTACCCAGGATGATGCACATATTATTTGTACTCCAGATCAACTTGATAATGAGATCGAGGAAGTTATTGAATTTAGTTTGAATATACTTAAAGCTTTCGGATTTGAGGATTTCGAGATATACCTTTCAACCATGCCAGAAAAAGCTGTTGGAGAAAAAGCTGATTGGGATAAAGCAACTGCTGCATTGAGGAAAGCTTTAGAAAAACTTAAGATTGATTATGATGTTGATGAAGGTGGTGGAGCTTTTTATGGACCTAAGATAGATATTAAGATCAAAGATGCTTTAAACCGCTCATGGCAATGCTCTACAATCCAATTTGATTTCAACCTTCCCTCCAGGTTTGATATGGAATACATTGGAGAAGATAATCAACCGCACCGACCATTTATGGTGCACCGTGCACTGCTTGGATCAATGGAAAGATTCTTCGGAACCCTGATCGAATATCATGCCGGGAATTTCCCTATCTGGTTATGTCCGATTCAAGTTAAGGTTCTGCCGATTTCGGATAATTACATTGAATTTGCTAAGCAAGTGAATGCTGAATTAAAAAACAGCGGCATAAGAAGTGAAGTTGATTTCAAAAATGAAAAGATAGGATACAAGATAAGAGAAGCTGAGATGCATAAGATACCTTATATGTTTATTGTGGGGCAGAAGGAGATGGAATCAGGAACTGTCTCTGTTCGTCGTCATGGTGAAGGTGATCTCGGCAGCAAAACAATTGGAGAAATTGTAAAAGATATTCAGCAAGAGATAAAAGCAAAGAAATAGAGATTTGTAGAATGGGCAGATGATTAATTCTGCCCGTTTTTTTATGTAGTGACAGTTCATCGAACTGTCAGAAACGAGGTAGAACAATGTTCTACCACTACGAATTGTTTGTGTAGTGACAGTTCATTGAACTGTCAGAAAGAAGGTAGAACAATGTTCTACCACTACGAAAAGAAATGAAGAAACTGAATAAAAGAAAAAAGAATAGGTTACAAAATTATAACTATTCCAATACAGGATATTACTACATCACGATTTGCACAAAGAATTTCGTTGAATATTTTGGTGAAATATCCAATGAAATAATGGAACTAAATGAGCTTGGTAAGATAGCTGATTCTAAATGTCGTGAAATCCCAAATCATTATGATAATATAGAAATTGAAATTTATAAAGTAATGCCGAATCATATTCATTTGATCATTATATTGAAGAAAATCAATAACGAGACTGAAAAGAAACAATATGGTTTGATATCAACAGTAATGAAATCTCTAAAAGGGATAATTACAAAGGAAATTAGAAAATCATTCGATATACCATTTGAATGGCAAAGGTCATTTTATGATCATATTGTTAGAAATGAGAAATCGTTACATAGAATTAGTTCATATATCAAACACAATGAATTGAAATGGCTATTTGAGAGCAATATTCCAAGAAATTAAGAATAGAATTGGTTAAAAAGGAATTTATTCATTGCAAAATAATGATGTAATTTATTTATTTGAATAAATAATGTTATGCGTTATGTTATGTAGTGATAGTTCATCGAACTGTCAGGAAATAGGCAGAACAATGGTCTGCCACTATAGAAAGAAAATATGGAGTTATAATGGATATTGTAAAATTCATTAAAGATGAA
>JAVCCD010000187.1 GCA_030765665.1 Candidatus Tenebribacter mawsonii
GAAAGCGAGTACTTCCTTATTGAGAACAGACAGCAAAACCCTGACGAGAGTGTGTTTATAAACACTGATGGAGACACTTTGGCTACTTTTACTTTTCAAACTATTCCGAATCAGAATGTATATCCACTGGGGCACGCCTATGCCGGACAGCCAAAATTTAGTTTTATGGAGAATTCATATGCCGGTTGTGAGTGGGATTTTTATCTTCCAGGGCACGGTTCTGGTGCAGCACTTGAAAATGATGGATCTGGAATTTTGATCTGGCATATTGATGAAAATATTATTAACGAAAATTTCACTCCCGATTTTGAAATTCATTCCGTAAACGGTGATGCTTCCCATAAAGGTGTTGACCTGGAAGAAGCAGATGGTATACAGCAACTAGACACCACACTTCATGGTTACAGTAGTTTCTTCGGTTCAAAAGATGATTCTTATAGAGCAGGGAATAATACCTATTTTGGAAAAAACGATCATATTGATCTTTTTTCTACTCCGATAGCAGATAGTTATTATGGGGGAATCCCCCTTGAAATAAAGAACATAAGCAGCTCGGATTCGATTATGACCTTTTCGGTGGAATATGAGTGGGCACTTAATGCATTTTTTATTGGAGAAAACCCATATTCTGCTGCTGCATTAAATTTTGATGGTGATGATGAAAATGAAATATTCTACCTGATGCCAAATGGAAAGATGTGCTTATGGGAAGATGATGAGCTATATCCCGATTTTCCCATTTACCTTTTAATTAATTCTCAAGTTTGTAATTATTTTGCCTTTGACGAACAAACAAAAAGTATTCTCATTCCAACTAAATCTTCTAATAACAGTACCGTATTTTTATTCCAAATAGATGATGATCTGGAAAATTATCAAGAGCGTATTTTATTACTTCAAAATAGAAGTTGGGCAGCTTCTCCGGTTGTAAATCCTGATGTAAACAGTGAAAATAGAGTCTTCGTTCCATTATATGATAATAATTCTGAAGCAAGTGAAATTTCGATTTTAGATAGTAATTACGTTGTAATTGAAACTTTGTGTTTCGATGAACATATCGCATCTAACTTAATGTACAAAAATGATAATTTATACTTTATTGATAATGAGTGGTTTGTACATCAGATTTCTCTTCCCAACTACGATCGTGATAAATTTAAGTTAGATATTGATGAACCTTATCCAAATATTTTATCAGCTTTACTTGTTGATATTAACCTTGATGATTCTGATGATTTCGTTATCACAGCCTCGGATTCAACTCTTTACGTTTTTGATTCATCTGGGAATAACCTTACTGGATTCCCGCAAGAGATTCCGCTTAACTCGATTGCTATTCCATCAATTAGTGATATTGATAATAATGGCTATCCTGAAATATTGATCGGTGGAGAAAACACATTTGCTATATTCAATAAAAATGGAGATGTTTTTAAACCAAGTGCTGAACTCACAGATCCTGATACATCTTTTATCGCTTCCGGTATAATTGCTATAAATATTGATGATGATAATGAAAAAGAGATTCTGGGAACAATGTCACGTAATAGGTTTTGTATTTGGGATAATGTGAATTATAATGATTTTGAATTAAATAGAAATTATAATATTTCTTTTGGCAGTCGCAGTTTAAACTATCCGTTGATCTCAGAATATTCAAACTCAGGAATTGACGCATTTATTCCTTCTAACAATGGTACAATATACAAAACAGGGATTACTGCTACACAAGAGGATATTGATGCTGAAATTTGGCTTGTTGAGTTTGCTAATCTACAAAGAACGGCATCACTAATTAATCCATCGGATAATCCGCCAGAAATTGGAACTAAAGTATTTAATAAAGATCAAACATATTTTTATCCTAATCCATTAAGTACGACTTTTAACAAAGCAATAAATTATCATTCCCAAATTTCTGCTGAAATAATAATTCTACGTATAGAAACGTATCAAGATGTTGATGTGGAAATAAAAATATTTGACATCGCAGCCAACAAAATCTATGAAAACACCAGCTCATGTGAAGTGGGATTTAATAATAAGGTGAATATTGATGCATCAGATATGTCATCGGGTATATATTTTGCAATATTGAGTGCAAAAGGAAAGGTTTTAAAATTAAAATTTGCTATAGAAAAGTAGTCTTGTTCTTTAAACTTATAAGTTATTATAATAAAGTGTTTCTGTCATCCTGACGAATCTTGCACGTTGTTCTTTGGAAGGATCTCATCCTTTTTGCGAGGAGCAAAGCTGAAAGTTCTTCCAAAAGATTCTTCGTTGGTAAAGCTAAAATAAACCTCAGAATGACAATTCGTTTTCATTACATAAAACACTTAACGGAGGAAAAATTGTTAAGAATAAATAAAATATTAATGATCTTTATGATCGTTGGTTTAGCCGTAGTACTTTCTGCTGAAACAAGCGGAGAATATGGTTTTCAGTTACTTAAAATTGCATCAGGTCCAGAAGGTGCATCACAGGCAGGAACGGGTGCATTCTCTTCCGGTGAGGCATACTCTTTTATACTCAATCCTACAGCAGGATTATTCACAAAACAAAGAATTATCTCGATTGCACAAAATTACTGGATCTTTGATACAAAATTAAATAGTGCCGGATACATAAATACTAATGGGAAAACGTCTTTTGGTGTTGCTTATCGTTATCTGGATTATGGTAAACTCGAAAATCGTACTGATACTACTGGTACATACATTGGAGAATTTCATCCGATGGATCTTATTTTTTCTTTAAACTTCGGTTACCGCATCACTCCGAATCAATATGCAGGAATCAATGCAAATGCACTTTATGAAAAGATCGATACAGCTTCCAGTTATGGATATACATTTGATCTTGGATACACATATCTTTCCTTAATTCAAGGACAAAAATTTAGTGCTGCAATAAAAAATATAGGTCAAACTTCCGCTATGGAAAATGAGACAATCGATCTTCCAATTTCCTTTGAACTTGGAGTTATTCAAGAATTTGATATTAACACAATCAAACTATCCGGTGAACTTAAAATGATTAAGCATATTGATGATGATGAGTTCAAAGCAGTACTGGGAACAAAAGTTGAACTAAACAGGATCTTGGATGTAAAATTTGGTTACAAAGCAAATTTTGATGCTGAGAGCTTCTCAGCTGGGTTTGGTATTAGTTTAAAGAAAATAGCAATTGATTATGCATATGTACCATTCGAATATCACATTAATGATGTACATGTACTAGGATTAACATATAAATTCTAATGAGGCGGTCTTATGAAGTTGGGTCGGAACATAATTCTTATATTAACAATTTCTGTTTCTCTTTGGGGAATGGAGTACGTTCCAAATCAGCTCATATTCAAAACAACTACAGCAAAACAGGTAAATAATAGAACGATCGGTCTGGAAAGTTTTGATAATTTTTTAACCGAGAGAAACATTGATAACTTAAACTCCATCCTTCCAAAACCGGATAATAAATATTTTGTAGCAACCTTTCTAAATGATATTAACTGGGAAAATATTAAAAGTTACCAGTTCGAGGGAATTGAGTATTTCCAACCTAACTATCTGAATGAGTTATATTTACATCCAAATGATCCTGAATTTCCAAACCAACAGATTCATCTTGATAATTGCAATATCCCGCAATGCTGGGATTACACGGTTGGGAACGAGCAGATCATCGTTGCCATAATTGATTCAGGTCTTAATTTTGATCATCCTGATCTACAGAATAATATTTTTATAAATGTGAATGAAATACCAAATGATGGTATTGATAATGATGAGAATGGCTATGTTGATGATATTAATGGTTGGGATTTTGTAGATGCTCCTGAGCTTAGTAGTATCGCTTTTGGAGATTATCTAGAGCAGGATAATAATCCTGAAGATGAATTGAATCATGGAACTCATATTGCCGGAATAATTTCTGCAGATACCAATAACAATGAAGGTGTTAGTGGCATATCATGGAATTCCAAATTGCTCATCATTCGTTCAGGATTTAAAACCCTGAGTGGCGGCTATCTTCAAGATGATGATGCCGCCGCAGGAATAATCTATGCTGCAGATATGGGAGCGGACGTAATAAACCTGAGCTGGGGAGACACAAATTATTCCCAAATAATTGCCGATGCTTGCAGTTATGCATATAACAAAGGAAGTATAATTGTAGCTGCTGCCGGCAATGAAGGTGCAACCGTTAACCATCAAGTTGTATATCCTGCTCAACTTTCTACAACTCTGGCTATTGGTGCTGTAGATAGATACAAAAACTTGGCTTCCTTTTCCAGTTATGGTCCTCAAATCGATATTGTAGCTCCAGGACAACTTATTATGAGTACGTATGATATAACCCCAGAAAATCTTTATAAAGAGCAATCTGGCACATCTATGGCAGCTCCTTTTGTTAGTGGTGCAATTGCTCTGTTATTATCAGTTGACCCTGGCTTAAACTTTTCTGAAGTTCGTGGACGGCTCATCTCTACTGCAGATGATCTTGGTGAAGAAGGTTTTGACCATATCTTTGGGAACGGATTGCTGGATGCTTATTCATTGCTTACCGAAACTTCCTACCCTATAATTGAAATAACATCACCTTATGATAATGCGGGAATGAATTCAACATTTGACATAATTGGAACCGTTCAATGTCCAAATTTTTGGTATTATTCAGTCAAATACACTTCCGAAGAAATGCCTGCATCAACAGATTGGAGCGATGTTGATCCCGATAATCCTGATTACTTTGAACAAGTAGAAAATGATACCATAGCACAATTTATCGTTACTGATTATGTAGAGGATAATACATATCAAATCAAAATAGAAGTAGTAACAGCAGATCATCAACATTACAATTATTTCAGAACCATTCATATTGATCAAACAGCTCCAGAATTCTATGCGGAATATGCAGCATATATGAAACGATATGCAGCAGAAATTCCGGAATATTATATTCAAATTATTTTTAATGAAGATGTAAATATCTTCATTAGGCAACATCCTTCCACTGAATTTCTTCCTCATTTTGGAGATGCAGATTCACTTCAGATAATTAAAATTGATGGTCTTCCTCAAAATGTTCTCATTGATGTTAAGGGAGAAAACCTTTGCGGTTTAGAAACAATTATTGATAGTGCTTATGTCTTTGAAACAAATGCCCAAGCTGTTAGTATTCATGGCTTCAGCCAGAATAATGCTGGCAATGAGCTTGTATCAATACAAAAAACCTATGATTTTGATGAAAATGGGAAAAATGAGATTTTCGTTCTTGAAATTGAAGATGAACAACAAACATTAAAAATGCTTGAATTAAGTGGTGAAGAACTTGTTACTAAATATGAGTTTTCTGCAGTTTTCTGGCCAAATGATCTTGGAAATTCAAATGCAAATGGAATGGAAGTGATGGGCATTCAACTCGACCGTCCAGTTTTATTAGAAACTTCTACTGGCATATATCCCTCAGAACCTATTTTCATTGATGATAACGCTCTCGGCGCTAATTTCGCTGATTATGATGATGATGGAATTGATGAAGTTATCCTTGTTAAGAATGAAGATATTGATGGAATTTCACACCGCGTCCTCACCCTAAATCAAAGAATTGGTAATAATTTTGTGAGAGAAGAAGTACTGCTTAATACAACACAAACTTCCATAAAGAATTTCTTCTCTACAAAAGTAGTTTGTGATAAACTGGATAATGATAATTATCCCGATATTTTGGCAGCCGACAAAGACGGTGATATAATGATCTTTGAACGGGAATTCGGTGAATTTGAAATGGTATGGAACTACAGATTGCCTGTTGGTAATGTCTATAACCTATGCTCTGGAGATTTCACAGGGGATGGTATATTAGAATTTTGTGTTGGTGGATATAATCAAGATACATCCAATCCATCAAAATCATTTTCATACTATGAATTCTTTAATAACACCGGTATCAATAACCAATATCAATCTCTGGGATATCTTGCATTTTCCCAGATCGACACAAAAAATTCCATCGCTACAGCCGATATGGATGGTGATGGAGATGATGAAATAGTTATTGCCGTCCCTCCAAATATATACATTGTAGATTTCATTGATGGACAGTTTCAACCAATATGGCAGGGACTTTCCACAAAAACAAGCTCGAATGTTATAGCTTTTTCCGGTAAAACATCTTCTCAAGATGCCTTCATTATTACAAACGTTGAGGATAGTGGAATTACAAGAAGTTCCTTAATTACAGAAACGGCAGAATTTACGGGTCCAACTTCTCCACAATTCTTAACTGCTGCTCCCCTTGATTCAGTTTCTGTTCATCTCTCTTGGCAGCATCTTGGTGCAGATTATTTTAATATTTATCGTAAGTTTGAAAATGATGTAACATTAATTGCAGATAATGTACAGGATAACTATTTCACAGATGATAATCTTGCAATAGGAGACACTTTATATTACCAGATTACAGCCACTGATGCTTTATACAACCCAACTGAAAGCCTTCCTACATCTTGGAAGATTGCTGTTCCCTACTTTGCTCCCAAGCTGGAAGAAATCAGAATGATCTCACAATATGAAATAAAACTAAAATTTGATCTGGAAGTTGAGAACATTCAATCCGCTATTTTTTCTGTAGAGTTTGGAAGAGAAAAAATCTTTCCGATCTCAGTAAATGCGATCGAGCAGAACACAGCTCTAATTTTAAGATTCAATATTCAATTTGATGAATTTAATGACTACATACTAAATATTTCCTCTCTAACGGGTAGAACTGAAGTCCCAGTTTTTCAGGGCCCCTACTGGTTCCAATATGAACAAGATACATTATCACCTGAGATAATAGATGTTAGTGCCTCAAATTCAAATACGGTTAACATCGTTTATAGTGAAGCATTAGACGAATCTTTAGCTGAAGACATTGGCAATTACACATTGATTTTTCCGGTAGCAGATAAAAATAATGGGATAGAGAGTTTAGAGTATTTTGAGAATGATTCGTGTTATGTGGCAATGCAATTTAGAGATGAATTAAAATATACAAATCAGCCTTATTTTCTAAAAGTGAACAACATTAAAGATATAGCTGGCAATCTTATTTCTAACAGTGGTAATAAATGTCATTTCAGCTTGACATCTATATTAGGCTTAAGAAATTTAAAACAGTTGATAGTTTATCCGAATCCGCTTGATATCAGTAAAAGCCTGATTGATAAGATTAACTTTATCAATCTACCTACAGATATTTCCGGTAGGATCTGGATATATAATTTAGATGGAGAATTGATCTTTGAAAGTAGCGTGGGTCCGTATAATGTGAATGATCTGATGCCCTATTTCAGTTGGGAATGTACAAATAATTCCGGCAATAGAATTTCATCCGGAATATATTTTTATCTTCTAAGAATGGGTAAGGATTCACGTAAAGGAAAGATAATAATAATTAATTAGATTACACAAAGGAGACGACCATGATTTCATTAGACTGGCAAGAAAGATTAAAAATGGACACTCAAGATTTTGTTGAGCGGAAGTTACCAATGGGCAAATATGATATTGATATAGTTTATAACGCTTATCCACAAAGAATTGACGGCAATATTCCAAATGCCGTTATTACATTGGTAGGAAAAACAATAGCAGCTAAAATTTATAAAGAAGCTGATAAATACTTTGATTTTTATGATTACATATTGAAGAAAAAAGGTGAACACGGTGGGATGATATTTGCTTATATTATGGCTAGAGCAATAAAGAAGCAACCCGTATTATTCTTGAACTATATAGAAGATTTTTTCTTTAACACTCAAGATCAAAAGACATGTAATCTGGTTATGGATAAAGCTATATATCCTCTTCTTAAAAAGGATGCTTTAGTTCATATAGACCTTATACTTAACTGGGTAAAAAAAGATAATAAGATGCTTGAAGAAAGTATTTTTAAATTATTGAGTAAACTTATTGGTCAGGATTCTAGTCTGATCGAGCCAATATTTAAAAAGTTGGAAACTTCATGGCTGTATGCAACTCCAAATATCATAAAACTCAATTCTAGATTCCTTAAGGCAATCTATAAAAAGAATAAGAAATTCTATCTAAATGTGTATAAAAATTACCAAACAACCAGAAATCCGATCTTTGCTGAAATTCTTTGTGAAGCAATTTGTTGTTACGATAACAGTATTCAAACAATTTGTGATACATGGTCACATAGTGGGAACATTCGTGTAAAGAAAATCGGATTACACGGACAAAAATTACTTAATAGCAAAAAAGGCAAAAAATAATGGCACAATATATCACCAAAGATGGTATGCAACGTCTTAGAAAACGTATGCAAGTGCTCATTGGAGAACGACCAAAAGTAATAAAACAGGTTGTAACTGCACGTGAAATGGGAGATTTGAGCGAGAATGCAGAATATCATGCTGCTCGTGAAAGGCAGAGATTCTTGGAAAATGAATTTAATCGTTTGAAAGAGAGATCTGAACAATTACAAGTTATTGATACATCAAGTATCCCAAAAGATGCTGTGAGATTCGGAGCCAGAGTCATAATAAATAATCTTAAGGATAATTCTCAAAGAAAAATTCATTTAATCGGTGTTGATGAAGTATATGATTCTGACGATGAGTACGAAAGAATTTCGATAATGTCACCTGTTGGAAAACCAATGATCGGCAAAAAAGTTGGAGAAAAATTTATTGTAAATGCTCCGATCGGCAGAAAAGAATTTGAAATATTAGAAATAAAGTAGATAAAGAGGGAAAAATGAAAAAAACTGATGAGCTTAGACAAAAACTTTCTTATTCAAGAAAAAACTTCTGGAATGAAGCTTCTGCAAAAGAGCAGAAAGTAGCTTTGAATTTTTCTGATGGGTACAAAGACTTCCTTGATGAATGCAAAACTGAACGTGAATCTATCGATTATTATGTTAATGAATTAGCAAAACAAGGTTATAAAGAAATAGAAAAGGCAAAAAAAGCAAAAAAGGTTTTTCGTATTTCGAGAAATAAAAATGCTGGTATTGCCATTATCGGTAAGAAACCGATCTCCGAAGGAGTGAATTTAATTGTATCACATATTGATGCACCAAGAGTTGACCTGAAACAAAACCCTCTTCATCAAGATGACAGCACTACTTTGGGAATGATGAAAACCCATTATTATGGTGGAATTAAAAAATATCAATGGATGTCTACGCCACTTGCTCTTCATGGTACTTTTATTAAAAAAGATGGGCAAACAGTAAAAATAACCATTGGTGAAGATGAGAAAGATCCTGTATTTGTTATGCCAGATCTACTACCTCATTTAGCCAGGAAGGTTCAATATACAAAGAAGATTGGAGAAGCAATTGATGCTGGTAAAATGAATCTAGTTTTCAATTCTATTCCTTACCCAAAAGATAAAGAGACTAAAGATTCAGTTAAACTAAATGCCCTAATTTTGCTGAATGAAAAATATGATATTATTGAAGAAGATTTCTTGAGTGCAGAGATCGAGATAGTTCCAGCCGGAAAAGCTCGTGATGCGGGAATTGATCGAAGTTTGGTGCTTGGATACGGACAGGATGATAGAATTTGTGCTTATACATCTGCTTGTGCTTTATTCGATGCAAAAGAGAAGTTAGAAAAAACTGCAATCGTCTATCTGGCAGATAAAGAAGAGATCGGTAGTGATGGAAATACTGGTGCAAAATCTATCTTCATTATCGATTTTATTGCTGACCTGCTTAAGCATAATGGAGAGGCATTTGACAGTTCAACCTTACGAAAAACACTTATAAATAGCCAGGTTCTATCTGCAGATGTTAATGCAGGAATTAATCCAAACTTCCCATCTGTACATGAGAAAGAAAATGCTGTGCATATTGGTTTTGGTGTAAGCGTAACAAAATTTACAGGTAGTGGTGGCAAGGGTGGTTCAAACGATGCAAATGCAGAATTTAATTCTAAAATTATAGATATTTATAATAAAGAAAACGTGTGCTGGCAAACGGGTGCACTTGGAAAAGTAGATGAAGGCGGTGGCGGGACCATTGCTAAATTCATGGCTGAACATGGTTCTGAAGTTATTGATTGTGGTCCTGGAGTTTTAGGTATGCATTCTCTTTATGAACTTACTAGCAAAGCTGATATTTACTCATCTTACAAAGCTTATAAAGCATTCTTCGAGAATGCATAAACCGGAGAAAATTGTGAAAAAAACACTATTTCTGATCATTGTTCTTTTAGTTATTTTTGGATGCAGTAGCAATAAAATTTCTAAAACAATGCCTGTAGAGAAAAAGATGGAGATCGCTAATGATCTTTTTGAAAAAGAAAAATACAATAAGGCCATACAGTACTATACTGAAGTAGTTTTTGAACGTAATTCGGTATATACTCCCACAGCTCAGATGAAACTGGCAGATTGTTATTTTAATCAGAACAAATTTACGGAAGCTAGATTTGAATATGAAGAATTGATCCGTTTGTTTTCTGATTACAAAGATATTGGAAGAGCATATTTTCAACTTGGTGTCTGTTTTTTCAATGAAACGCTATCTCCTCATTACACGCAAAATGAGACCTACAGAGCCATTTCTGCTTTTGAAACTTATATCGAAAAATTCCCTTTTGATGCTCAAAAAAAGGATGCCCTCGATTATATTCAACAATGCAGATATAAACTACTAATGAAGACATATTATAATGGTTATGCCTATTACAAATTATTCGATTACAGCGCAGCATTGATGTATTTTGATGAGATCATGGAATTAGGAAACAATAATGACCCGGACAGAATGTCACGATATTATGCAACCTTGATTTATTTGGAACGTGATGATTTTGATAAGGCAAAATTAACCGGAAATAAACTCATCAATCGTTATCCACAAACCGAAGAAGCAGAAAAAATTACATCTGAACTTGAAAAGATAAAATAATGAAAATTGGTTTATTGGGCGGTTCGTTCAATCCAGTGCATAATGGACACATCGAATTAGCGCAAACCGCCCTAAAATCTTTTGAGTTAGATAAAATACTCTTCCTGCCTTCGGGCAATCACCCATTAAAAAACCATACTAGCATTCCACCTGTAGAAATAAGATACGACCTAGCCAAAAGAGCGATAGCTTCCAACCCAAAACTTGAAGTTTCTCTTCTTGATATGGAAACCAAGACTCCCTGCTACACAAAACTTTTAGTAATCCGCTTATATAAGAAATTTCCTAAAGATGAATTCTATTTCATTGCCGGCAGTGATATAATTTCTGAACTGAATAAATGGCACGATTATAAATGGATTTTGAATAATATTAAATTTATCATTGCTCACAGACCTGATATTGATAAATCTAGGTGGAACGATCTGGATTATTTTGATAAATTTAATTTTATGGAGATGGAGCCGGTTGATGTATCTTCTACAATGATAAGAAAAATGGTAGCAAAAGGAGAAGACATTTCACACTTGGTTCCAGCTAATATTAAAAATGAATTGATTGTACTTTATTCTAACTAAATACAAAATTTAGCGTAAGCTACCTAACCTTCTCATAATTAATAACATTAGCATAATCTATGTCTTGACAACAGAAAGTGCTAACAGATTTTTTACTGGAAATTATAAATTGAGTGTTTAGGAGATTAAATGATTCTGGAAATAAGCGAAGAAAGAGCTATTGAACTTATTGAGAAGTTATCAAGGTTCATTGCTGAAAAACGAATGGCAGCACCTGCAATAATGACTATTGAATCTTTGCGTCCTCTTGCCAGAATTGGCAGTCAACTTATGCACTTCCTGGCTCCTTTTGCGGAGATAATTTTCAATGCAAAAGAGTATCAGGAATTTGCTGTATTACTTGAAAACGAAGAATATGTTCGGTTTCTAATAAAACGTATTGACGAAATTGATGTTGATATGTATCGTGATGAGCGAAAAGAGAAAAAACTCAAGCGTAAAAGAAGAAATAATAAAATAAAAAAGTTTTTTAAAATCAAGAAAAAAAATAATATTAAATTGTAAAATGGAGGACAATATGGGCAATACTCAGAAGCTTAAGAGGATCATTGCTACCGACTGCGGTAGTACAACAACAAAATCGATCCTTATTGAGTATGTCGATGGTGAATACCGTCAAACGGTTCGCGGGGAAGCTCCCACAACCGTGGAAAAACCATTAAATGACGTAACAAGAGGTGTTGTTAATGCAGTTACAGAATTAGAAGAACTTGCACGTTTGAAATATAACGATGACAGCATAAAATTTATTAAAGATGAAGCTATCTGGCTTTCTGAAAAAGAAGGTGAAGGTGTGGATGCTTATGTATCTACAAGTAGTGCTGGTGGTGGACTTCAAATGATGGTTACAGGTGTTGTTGCTAAAATGACAGGAGAGAGTGCTGAACGTGCTGCCTTAGGTGCTGGTGCAATTGTGATGGACCTGATTGCCAGCAACGATAAACGTGCCAATTATGAAAAGATCGAAAGAATTCGTCAATTAAGACCAGACATGATACTCATGGCGGGTGGTGTTGATGGTGGAACCACAAAACACGTGGCAGAATTGGCTGAACTTGTTGGTGCTGCTGATCCTAAACCTCGTCTTGGTTCAAGCTATAAACTTCCGGTAATTTACGCTGGAAATACTTCAGCTCGAGACATTATTGAAGAAACTCTCGGAAATAAAACAGACTTGATCATTACCGAAAATCTCCGCCCCACTCTAGAAAGAGAACATCTTGGTCCTGCCAGAGATAAAATTCATGACTTATTTATGGAACATGTAATGGCTCAAGCTCCAGGTTACAATAAACTTATGAGCTGGACGAAAGGTCCGATAGATGGTAAAATGACGAGTATTCCTATTATGCCTACACCTGCTGCTGTGGGAAATATTATGCAAACTATTGCTAAGATCAATGATATTGAAGTTCTGGGTGTTGATATTGGTGGAGCAACCACAGACGTTTTCTCAGTATTCACCGAAGAAAAAGTATTTAACAGAACGGTGAGTGCTAACCTGGGAATGAGTTACAGTATTTCTAATGTATTAGCAACGGCTGGTTTAAAAAATATTCTACGCTGGGTTCCATTTGATATTGATGAATCTGAACTGCTAAATATGATCAAAAACAAGATGATCCGTCCTACCACAATTCCTCAAAAATTAGAAGAACTTATCTTGGAACAGGCAATTGCCAAAGAAGCTTTGAGATACGCTTTTATTCAGCATAAAGAATTTGCTGTTGGCCTTAAAGGTGGACAGAAAAAACGTGAGATCGCTGATGCTTTTGCACAGACAGCATCTGGAGCAAGTATTGTGAACCTGATGAGTCTGGATCTGCTGGTTGGTAGCGGTGGTGTGTTATCACATGCTCCTCGCAGAAATCAAGCTGTGATGATGATGGTCGATGCCTTCCTGCCGGAAGGGATTACACGCCTCGCTGTAGACAGTATCTTCATGATGCCTCAACTTGGTGTATTGGCTGAGATCAGTGAAAAAGCAGCCACAGAAGTATTTGAAAAAGACTGTCTTATTTATATGGGAAGTTGCGTAGCTCCAGTAGGTGCAATGAAACCAGGTAAAATTGCTCTTCATGCCAAGATTAAACTACCAAATGGAGAAACATTTGAAGAGAATATTCCCTATGGTGAAGTCAGGCTTCTGCCCTGCGGTGTAGGTGAAGTTGCAAAAGCTACGTTAAAACCGGGTAGAGGATTGGATATTGGTGAAGGAAAGAATCAAGAAAAAACGTGTGAATTACACGGTGGTGTTGTTGGAATAGTTTTGGATACTCGTGGAAGACAACCATTTGTATTATCGGTTGAGGCCTCTGAACGTGTACCGTTACTCAAAAAATGGATGAAAGAATTTGATGTTTATCCGGATACAAATTAAAAGGAGGTTAGAATGGCTCAAGCATATTCCCCAGGATTAACAGTAACAAAAAGTATAGTTCTTAGAAAAGACAGAATTCTTCCTCTTAAAGGAAAAGTTCTTGTAAAAAAAGGTGATAAGGTAAAAGCAGAAGATGTGGTGGCAGAAACTCTTTTACCTGGAAAAGTTGTTCCTTTCAAACTTAGTAACAAACTTGGTGTTCCAGCTAACTCTTTAGATCAATATCTCAAGCTCAAACCGGGTGACTTTATTAAGAAAGGAGAATTGATAGCAGAAACAAATGGAATTTTTGGTTTCTTTAAAACTTCTGTGAAAGCTCCAATCGACGGTGAAATTGAAAGCATTTCTAAAATAACCGGACAGATGCTTCTTCGTGAACCACGAATTCCAATTCAAGTAAAAGCATTTATTGATGGGATAGTTGTAGACATAGTAGAAGAAGAAGGTGTTGTTATTGAAAACAAATCTGCCTATATCCAAGGTATATTTGGGCTCAGCGGAGAACGCTCAGGTGAGATTAAGATGCTTGCAGCTACTCCTGAAGATATAATAAAACCTTCCCAAATTGATGATTCATGTAAAGATAAGATTATAGTATGCGGTGCACTTGTTAGCTATGATGCAATTAAAAAAGCACAAGAAGTTGGTGTATCTGGTATTATATCTGGTGGAATTGATGACAAAGATCTTAAAAAACTTTTAGGATACAACATTGGTGTTGCAATCACCGGGCATGAAGAGATTGGACTCTCTATAGTCATTACAGAAGGATTTGGTATCATTAAGATGGCAAATAGCTGTTTTGAGCTGCTTAAGAGCTTTGAGGGACATAAAGCGTCGATTCATGGGATTACGCAGATTAGAGCGGGTGTTATGCGCCCTGAGATTATTATTCCTATCAAGTTCAAAAAAGAAGATCTTAAGGTTGAAGAACCAAAAATGGCTACACTGGAAATCGGTACAACTATCCGTGTGATCCGCCAACCTAATTTTGGATTAATTGGAAAAGTTACGGACTTGCCGGAGAAACTTACTAAAGTAGAAAGTGAAACCCTGGTTCGTATTCTGGAGGCTGAGCTTGAAAACGGTAAAAAAGTTACAATTCCTCGTGCCAATGTGGAAGTAATAGAAAGCTAATAAGTAATTAAGAAGTAAATTTATAAATATCGGAGCAGAGTGATCTGCTCCTTTTTTTATTTATAATGTTTAGAGCCTGCCACGTTCTACTTGCTTTTCTCTCAATCTGAATGTGGAGGCTTTTGTTACAAGCAACTATCTTTAAGAAAGAAAGGAAAACTTTAAACATTACTTCAACAAAATACATTTA
>JAVCCD010000239.1 GCA_030765665.1 Candidatus Tenebribacter mawsonii
GGAAAAGATGACTTGAAATCTGTAATTGTTGAAATGAACGGAGAAGACAAAATGATTTCAGGAGATGCATTATTGGTTTCGGCAGGGCGTATTCCCAATACAAAAGGATTGAATTTAGAAAAAATTGGTGTAAAAACGAATAATCGAGGTTACATCCAAACGGATAAAAAAATGCAGACGTCTGTGAAAAATATCTTCGCTGCTGGAGATGTGACGGGTCCTTTCCAATTTACTCACATGGCTGGTTATCAAGCCGGAAAAGTTGTTCCAAACGCAATTCTAGGATTTGGAGGAAAGTCTTCTTACACAATGATTCCCTGGACGACTTATACCAAACCGGAAGTCGCACATATCGGTTATACTCAGCCTTGGGCGGAACAGCTGGGAATTTATAAGGAATCAATGACCTTCCCTTTGGAAGAAATAGACAGAGCGAAAGCAGATAATGACCGAGATGGCTTTTTGAAATTGATTTTAGGAAAGAAAGGCAAAATAATTGGTGCAACTCTGGTTGGAGAAAAAGCAGGGGAGATGATCCCGCTTGCTTCTTTGGCAATTGCCAAAGGGATGAAAGCTTCAGCATTCGCATCATTTATTTTTTCTTATCCTACTCAGGCTGAGATATTTCAAAGAATTAGCTTTAATTATCTAAAACGTTCATTCAAAGACTGGATGAAAAAATTGATTGAAAAAATATTCTTATAATCTGGAGGAATAATGTCTAAAATAGTATGCTCAATATGCAAAAAAGTTCACCATGATGTTGAAGATGGCAAATGTCCACTTCATCCTCATCAACATGATTCATATTATGATTTTCAAAACAGTGATGATTTCCTGCAGGAAGAAGTGAAACGAGTTGCATTGGAACATAATAAACTTGGATTGAATGGTCTCGTTGGTGGTTTGCAGGCAATTATAGTGAATGTAGAATTGGATAATATCGAAAAAGCTACTCAGGAATTTTTGAATTTTACCGGCTACATTTTTGATGTTGCCTTTGAGGATAAAGAATTTGTAACTTGTGTTTTGAAGCTAAAGGGATCTGCAGATATTCTGGTGCGAAGTAGAAAATCGGAAGAAAATCCATTCAGAAAATACAATATAAATCCAAAATCTAAACATCTTCCAAATACAAGATTGGAAACATTCATTTTTAAAGGGAATGATTTAAAAAAATATCATGAAATCCAAAAGGAAAGAGGAAAGCAATTCATTCAAAGCAAACCAATTAATAATGACAACTTCAGTTTCATCCAATCTAAACCATCAGAATATACTGGAATCTCTGTGGGGATAATTGAATGGAAAAAGGAGAATCAAAATTATATGACAGAAGACAGTTCTCTTCTGAACTGGGAATTGCAAAACCCAAATCGGAGTTATCTGAAAAACATCGGATTGCTGGATCATACAGCAACTCGAGTACGAGCTGAAGAACGTGATGCTGCTATCATTGAATTTATGGAACTTACTAATTACCATTTTGATTTTGCGATCTATGTGCAAAGCTTCAATTCCATTACAAATGTAGCTCGTCTTTCCAGCAAAGATTTTGCCATGGTTTTCACATCTGGAATTGTTCCATTTAAAAATCTGGAAGAATCCGGACCGACTGAGAAGTTCAGCTATAATTACTGACCCAGGACTCATCACATGGCTTTTGTAACTGAAAATATAGAAACAACTTATGAAAACTTGAAAAAAGATGGATTGGATTACCTGGTAGAATTGATCGGTTCTCCTGATAAAGGTCTTAAACAAACTTTTACTGTGGCTTCACCCAATACACTTCTGGTAAATGAGTATATTCATCGTTATGGAGATTTCACTGGATTCTTCACCAAAGAAAACGTGACTCTTCTAACTAAATCGACTGAAAAACAATAAGGAAAAATCATGAAACCATACCAGAAGAAACTTTTAATCGTAATAATTTTACTCCTGGTAATTTTAGCAATACGATTGACTGGAGTTCATAAATATCTCACCTTCGAAAACCTACAGAAACAAAAGGATGTTCTGCAGAATTACGTAGATGGAAACTATCTGCTTGCTGTAATAATGTTTGTTTTAATCTACGCAGTTTCAGTTGCTTTTTCAATTCCCGGAGCCACAATTCTCACTCTTACCGGAGGTTTAGTTTTCGGAACAATTTTAGGTGCTATCTATGTGAATGTGGGTGCAACAGCAGGGGCGATTGGAGTTTTCATATTTGCCCGATATCTTTTAGGTGCTAAACTTCAAGAAAAGTATGCCGAGAAATTAGCAAAATTCAACAAAGAGATAGAGACAAACGGATACAGTTACCTTCTCACTTTGCGATTCATTCCACTTTTTCCTTTCTGGATGATCAACCTGTTTGCTGGCCTTACCAAAATTCCGTTACGCACTTATGCCTGGACGACAGCATTTGGAATTCTACCCGGTTCATTGGTTTATACTTATACCGGTAATCAACTTAATACAATCAATTCTGTTAAAGATATATTTTCTTGGAATATCCTTTTAGCATTTATTCTGTTAGGTTTGTTGGCACTTTTCCCAACTATCTTAAATCACATTAAAAAAAGGAAAAAGTCTTAATATAAATTTTATCAAGAGTCTCATGAAACCTGCTATTCAGAGCATCTAATTGAGTTCTTAATAACCAAACTTAAAAGTTCAATTAATTATTTAACATTTTATTTGCCATTGTGAAATATTTAATTAAGTTTACTATTAAATAATATAAAATAGGAGTAAAAATGTTAAGAACAAATTTGAAGCATATTGAAAGTGTTGAGGAATTCGACGAAGTTATTGAGAGTAATGAACACGTGATGATCTGTTGTGGTAGAATGGGACCAATGTGTCTTCCAGTTTATGATGTTATGGAGAATCTTGAAGAAAAGTATGAAAATGTGAAATTTTATGATATGGAATTTGATGCTTCGCATGCGCATGTACTTAGAAATCATGAATTGTCCGCTGGGTTTATGGGGCTTCCATTTACATTTTATTTTAAGAATGGAACTGCCGTGAAAGCTACAAGTAGTATTCAGAATAAAAAGCAGGTCAAGACGATATTGGAAGAGCATTTAGTATAAATACTGCTAAATCTTTATATTGAGGAAAAGTAAAATATTATGAATACAAAGCATTGTGATGCAATAGTATTAGGATCAGGAGCAGCTGGGCTTACAGCCGGAATATATTTAGCTCGTGCAAACCTGAAAACACTAATAGTAAATGAAGGATCTATCGGCGGACAGATGGTTCTTACGCATGCAGTGGCTAATTATCCAGGTGTTTTAGAAACCAGTGGTAGAGATATTTCATTGATTATGAAAAAACAAGCAAAAGATTTTGGTTGCGATATCGAATCTAATGTTGAGTTAACTAAATTTGATCTTATATCTAAGAAGAAAATGATTGAGATAGACGATGATGAAGTTTTTACTTCTGATGTTGTAATTTTGGCAACAGGTGGAAAGCCGAGAAAACTAGGTGCAAAAAACGAAGATAAATTCAAAGGTTTTGGGATTTCTTATTGTGCAACCTGCGATGGAGATTTTTATACTGATAAAGATGTGATTGTTGTTGGTGGTGGAAATTCTGCCTTGGAAGAGGCTGTTTCTCTTACAAAATGGGTAAGGTCAATTACAATCGTACATCAATTTGATAATTTCCAGGCAACCGATCATGCTATTAAACAAGCAGAAAAGAATGACAAAATATCATTTATTTTGGAATCGGAAATTACAGAATACTTAGGTGAACGGCAAGTTGAAGGCGTGAAAATTCAGAATCAGAAAACAGGTGAAACTAGAGAATTAAAAACTGATGGTGTTTTTGTTTATGTCGGTTATATCCCAAATACAGATAGGTTCAAAGATGTTATTGATCTTAGCGAGAGAGAAGAAATACTTACAGATAAAAATATGCTAACAAACATAAACGGTGTTTTCGCTGCAGGTGATGTGCGAGAAAAGAAAATTCGGCAGATCACAACCGCAGTATCAGATGGTACAATTGCAGCTTTGAATGCAATTGAATATTTACAAAAATAATTTATTTGACATTGTGTAATATTTAATTATATTAATAATAAAAAAAATAAAATAAACTGAGGATTGGTTGAAAATACTGATTCTGTAAAGGAGTTAAAATGGAACATTTAACAAAGGAAACTTTTCAACAAAAGGTTTTTAATTATGAAGCAAACAAAGATTGGAAATTTGAAGGGGACAAACCCTGCATCATAGATTTTTACGCTGACTGGTGTGGACCTTGTAAACAAGTTGCTCCTGTTTTAGAAGATCTAGCAAAAGAGTATGAAGGCAAAGTGGATATCTATAAAATTGATACTGAAGATCAACAAGAACTTGCAGCTGCATTTGGAATCCGTAGTATTCCTTCAATATTATTTTGCCCTAAAGGTGATAAACCTCAAATGTCAATGGGTGCTTTACCAAAGGAATCATTTGTTACAGCTATTAAAGACGTTCTTAAAGTAGATTAATTGTAAAAGGTTAAAAGCAATATGAAAACTGTTATAGTCTTTAGTACTCCCACTTGTTCGTGGTGCAGAAAGTTAAAAAGTTATCTCAAAGAGAATAATGTCCATTTTAAGGATGTTGATGTATCTAGAGATCAAAGAGCAGCTAGAGATATGATTCGCAAGACAGGTCAGCAGGGTGTTCCACAAATGTGGATCAATAATAGTCCGATAGTAGGGTTTGATAAGAACAAAATTGATAGGATGTTGGATATAAGATAGGAGAAATAATGAGAAAAATTATCATATTACTTATAGCATTAATATTGTTAATTCCATTATTAGCAGAAGATTCGATAGTAAAACCGGAACATTTAACCTTGGAATCATTTAAAGAGAAAGTTTTCGATTTCGAGAATGAAACGGAATGGAAATATATAGGAGAACTTCCAGCAATAATAGATTTTTATGCAGATTGGTGCGGACCTTGTAAAAAAATTGCTCCAATTATGGAAGAGCTAGCAATTGAATATGATGGTAAAGTGAAAATTTATAAAATAGATACTGAAGATCAAAAACAACTTGCGAGTATTTTTGGAATCCGTAGTATTCCATCAATATTGTTTATTCCTGTAGGAGCTCAGCCTCAGATGTCTACAGGTGCACTTCCTAAAGAGAATTTTGTGCAAATGATTAAAGAAATTCTTAAAGTTGATTAACAATAGAATAAAATATTTACAGATAAATGCCGACCTTCTTATGAGAGGGTCGGCTTTTTATTTAAATATAAATTATCACAGATCGTTAAAATAATATTATAGAATCGTCTTCAATTCAGGTATATTGAAAAAAATGGTTCTAGTATTAAAGTGTAATTTAATAATCAAAATGTGTTAAACTTCTTTTAATTCTATTCAATCAATTTTGTAGGAAGTACTTGTTAGATTTATTCTATTAATTTCCAGATGTGTTTATCTCTCATGCTAAACATTTGTGTTTCAAGTTTTCTTACAAAACTAAATCTACATTTTTATAGTGTAATGAGTAAATTCTGTCAAAACATTTAAGCAAACAAAAAACCGGTTCGCAAAAATACGAACCGGTTTTATTGTATGTTTATTGTTACTTAGTATCGCTTATCTCTAATTCAGCATAATAGCTGTCTTCTACTCTTTCCATTTTATAACCACGCTCTCTGAACATATGCTGCATAATATGATTTTGTACAAGTACATTCGCACAGATCTTCTTAATACCTCGTGTTTTGGCAATATCATGAATGTAGTCGGTGAATTTATTCCCCAATCCCATGTTTTGCCAAGGGTCTGCAATAACGATCGCATATTCAGCAATTTCATTATATTGATCAGCGATCAAACGAACTACACCAGCCATCTTCTTTTTGCCTTCATCTTCTACTTCTGCGATAATAGCAATTTCACGATCATAATCAATTTGAGTATAGCGAATAAGCTGTTCGTGAGAAATATCTTTGATAAGTTGGAAAAATCTGAATCTTTGTGTACGTTCACTGAAGTTCGAGAACATCTCTTTTTCCATTAATTCATCTTCCGGAGTGATTGCTCTTAAGATTACTTTCTTACCATTTGTTAATGTAAAATCAGTTGTGTATTCAGAAGGATAAGGTGAGATCACCAGGTGCTTGTTAGAGTTAAGATCTATTTGTTTTACGTCTTTATCTAATAATACTTTCGCATCCAACACAACACCACCACGTTCATCAACACCAAATGGATTAATATCAATTTCATTAATCTGCGGGAAATCCATCACCAAGTAAGCAAATTTGTATAACAAGAATTGAATTGCTGGAATATCGGCTCCGGGCATACCACGATAACCCTTGATCAGTTTGTAGATCTTTGTGTCTTCGATAATTCTCATTGCAAGAGCCATGTTCAATGGAGGAAGACCAACTCTAGTATCCTTGAAGATTTCCACTGCAACTCCACCCATTCCAAATACAATAGTTGGACCAAAGATCGGATCTTTTTTACAACCGATGATCAATTCAAACTTTCTCTTCATCATTTGTTCTACAAAAACTCCTCGGATATCTGCATCGGGTACTTTTTCTTTTGATGATTTTAAGATCTTTAAATATGCTTCCTTGGCTTCCTCTTTATTCTGGATGTTTAGTTTAACACCACCTACATCAGTTTTATGCAGAATATCTGGTGAAGCAATTTTCATTACGAGTGGATAGCCTATTTCTTCTGCCATTTCCACGGCTTCTTCTTCTGTTGTTGCAATTCCATTTTTAATTACAGGAATGTCATAATTTGCTAGGAATTGCTTAGCTTCATATTCTGTCATAACAGTTCTGTTATCTTCAAGAACCATGTTTATAAGTTCTTTGTTAGCTTCTTTATTCGGATGAAATTTGCTGGGTATCTGGGAAGGAGTTTCATGCAGGATTTCCAGGTTTCTGGAATAATCATACATTATCATAAATGCTTTTACTGCATCTTCCGGTGTTTGATAGACAGGAATGTTATTTGCTTCCAGAACTTTCTGACCTTCATAAATATCTGATGCCCCCATCCAACAGGCAAGAACTGTCTTATTGCATTTCTTGGCAATTTCTGCTAGTTTTCTGGCAACAGCTGTTGGATCTGTCATTGCTTGAGGAGTTAAGATCACCAGAATTCCATCCACATTCCTATCTTTTGCACATAATGCTAAAGCTTTTGCATATTGTTCAGGTCCGGCATCACCCAATACATCAAGTGGATTGCCTTTGCTCCAATGCGGAGAAAGATGCTGGTTCAATTCTTCAATAATTTCATTGGAAAGTGTAGCTAATTTACCACCATTGGCAATGAGCGTATCGGTAGCAATTACACCTGGTCCACCAGCATTAGTTACAATTGCCAGACGATTCTTAGTTGGTCGAGGTTGCATTGAAAGTGCCTGAGCGATATGGAAGAGTTCTTCAATAGTATCCACACGAATAACACCTGCTCTTTTAAACGCAGCATCAAATACAAAATCATTTCCAGCTAAACTACCAGTGTGAGACATAGCTGCCTGTGCTCCTTCCGAGCTTTTTCCAGCTTTTAAAACAATAATTGGTTTGTTTCGAGCAAATGCTCTGGCTGCACTAAGGAAACTTCGTGCATCCGTAAGAGATTCCATATAAATTACAATACTGTTTGTATGCGGATCAGTTCCAAAATAGTCGATCAGGTCATGAAAGCTGATATCCATCATTGAACCGATTGAAACAAAGTGGCTGAATCCAACATTCTGTTCAATAGACCAATCAAGGATTGCAGTACACAAAGCACCACTTTGAGAGATAAAAGCGATCTTACCAGGCAATGCCATCTTGCTGGCAAAAGTTGCGTTGAATTTGACAGAAGGTTTAATAAATCCCAAACAGTTTGGTCCGATCAGACTCATGTTGTATTTGCGTATAGTTTCCGAAATTTGACTCATCAATTTCTCGCCTTCTGCACCAGCTTCAGCAAAACCAGCTGAAATAAGCAGAACGCTGGATACACCGGCAATACCACAATCTTCAACAATTGTAGGAGCAGTTTTAGCTGGTGTGGCAATAATAGCCAAATCAACCTGATCTGGTATTTCCTGGATTGAATTATAGGCCTTAACACCTAAAACATTTGTTCTTTTTGGATTAATTGGGTATACAATTCCGTCAAATCCAGAACCAATGATGTTGTCCATGAGAGCATGACCTACGCTTCCCTCACGAGCGGAAGCACCATAAATTGCAACCACTTTTGGGTTGAACATCTTTGTTAAATTCTTAATGCTCATACTTTCCTCTTTATATATTTTTTGATAAATTAAATTGATTTCCAGTGCTTCTTTAACAGTTGCACTGTCATAGCTTTGCGACCTTCATATTCGTAAAATGTTTGGATCATGGAATCTGTATGTCTTTCTGTGTGCTCCATTTTTGTATGATTAATTCCATCTAAAAAGTTATGAAGACAACGTGGGAAAATTTCAATATTATATCCACCTTCGAGAGTAGCAAATACGTTCTTAAAATTACTTGAAATAAGTTTTCCAACTTTATAAAATGTATTTACTGTTATACGAAGATCGAGCAGCAGGTCATATTGATGCGAATCAAAGCCAGCAGAAATTCCTACAATATCGGGTGCAAATTCTTTAGCAACCGGCAGGAAGGTCTCGATGGCATCCATGAATATCTCATCTGCACTTCCGGGTGGAAGAGGAACGTTGATCGTGTAACCTTCTCCTTCTCCTTCACCAATCTCATCAGCATCTCCACCGCCTGGGAAAGCTGGATGCTGGTGTAGAGACCAATACATAACATCTTTTGAATCATAAAATATTTTTTCTGTACTGCAACCCAGGTGTCCGTCAATATCTATGATCAGAACTTTCTTACCCTGGTTGGCATGGTATTGCGCAGCAATTGCGATATTATTGAAAAGACAGAATCCGCTGGAAAAATTTCTATGAGCGTGATGTCCGGGAGGACGGGTGAGAGCAAAATCTCCAGTTTTAGAAGCCATAATAGTTGCACCAACAGCATAAATCGCAGCTTCGTAACTCCCGCTAGATACAATAGTATCAGAATCTGGATGACCGCCACCTTCATTACTAATATCTTTTATTTTCTTTATGTACTCAGGTGTGTGAATAAGTTCCAGATACTTCTCACCATTTTCTAATTCAGTAACTGGTAATTCGCCTAAAGACGATAATCTTTTTTTGTTCTCAGGATGCATTCCTGTATCGTGTTCTAAAAAGATCGGATTATAGATAAGTTTCATATTTTCCTCTTAAAATTTTCATGATTACCATTTCTTAAAAACACCGCCAGATATTTACTCGGGTTTTCTTAGTCAAGCATAATTTAGGGAAGCTCGTAACCAATTAATAGTAAAAAAATTCATGCATAAAAATATTGATAGTATGTCAATAATGAATTATTATTCATCAATTTCTGCTCACTGGAATTTAGATAATAATTGAAAAATTTAGAGCATACTTTATTAGATGGATATCATAAATTAGTGATTTTCTTTTAGACACATCAATCACGCATACCCCCAAAATTTAGAATAAAATTTTCATAATAGTTTATAATTAAGTGATTTATCAATCTAAAAAGTCTTGAAAAAGCAGTTTACAGAAATAGCTCCTCAGAGAAAATTGAATTGTCTAA
>JAVCCD010000087.1 GCA_030765665.1 Candidatus Tenebribacter mawsonii
GCACCAGCACAACCAGCAACGTGAGTACCGTGATCATTTTCTACATGGCTTTGAAATGACTGATTAGTGTTACTATAAAAATCCCAACCAATACAGTCGTCTACTCTGCCATTTCCATCATCATCTATTCCATTACCACCGGAAACAGTTCCTGCTGTCCAGTTTATGGTCATTGGATTTCCACCTGAAGTTGAGTTAAGTTCAGGTTCATTGACCCATATATTTGCTTGTAGATCAGGGTGGTTCCATTTGATTCCAGAATCAACAATTCCAATTACAATGTCTTCACTTCCGGTTGTATAATCCCATGCTGGTTCACTTTGAATGTACTCATGATACCACTGCATTTCATAAGATGCATCGTTTGGAACGTAATCAACTTCATAAACAGGCTCATATTCTGCATAGATAATATTAGGGTCAGCTTCAAGATCTCTTAATGCTGATTCAATATTATCACTGTTAGCAAGAGTGATGTTATAAATACATCTGGGGTACAAGCCGTTGTCGTTCCACTCCAGATCTTTTACAAAATCAACACGTTGCTGTAGATTAACAAAATCATATTGTTCTGATAATGCATCAAAACTTTCAATTCCGGTTTCAACTACACCATCTGTAAGCTCATGCTCTAAAATACATTCTCTATTACCAATTGCATCCCATTCAAAACCCACAATGATTCTGTTTGGAAGAAATAAATCCTCGTCATATGGCAATGCCACATTCGCAACTAGAGATGTGAAAAACAATACTGTTACGATAAACAAAAATAACTTTTTCATAACTACTCCTCATAATTAATTTTTTTATTTTTTATTGAAATCTATGCAAAATTTATACCACAAATCCTTCTTGTTAACCACATTTAACGACACCATGTACTAATTATATATTTTTCACGAAAATAGAACCTTGATATATTTGTCAAGTAAGCTTTATATTCTATATAAATAAATATACAATCAATCATTGTGCAATATTCATTCCGCAATTTGTATATATTATTCATACATATTATTCATAATTTCCATATTGCCAAGAATCAAAATTATAGTTTTGACTTTACAAAATTTCTTTAACACAAGACAAATCGTTCATGAAGAAAAAAGTAAAATGTAACTACAAATTATTAGATTGTGGTAATTTTGAGAAATTAGAACAAATTGGTGAAATGATTTTTCGTCGTCCCGCTTTACAAGCAAATTGGAAGCGAAAATTACATGATGATATCTGGGAAAAGAGCCATGCAAAATTTGATCAATCTAAGAAAGAATGGGCAACGAGCACAGATTATAAACTACCAAAATTTGAATGTGATTTTATCACGTTAGAATTAAAATTATCTTCCAATGGTCAGATTGGAATTTTTCCTGAGCAATTAGCTAACTGGCAATGGATAAAAGATAAAATTTCTAAATCAAATCGAGAATTAAAAATATTAAATGGATTTGCTTATACTGGTGCATCCACACTTTTTGCTTCTACAGCAAAAACAACTCTTACTCATGTTGATGCTTCAAACAGCAGCGTGAATTGGGCAAAACAAAATAGTCATTTATCTAACTTAGGTAATAACTCAATCCGTTGGATTAGTGATGATATAATTACATTTCTTTCTCGCGAAGTTAAACGTGGTTCTGTTTATGATGGAATCATTTTAGACCCTCCGGCTTTTGGTCGTGGGAAAAAAGGATCTATTTGGAAGCTAAGTAAAGATTTACCTCAACTAATGTGTTTAATTGATCAACTTCTTAGTAATAATCCTGAATTTGTGATTCTTTCGTGTCATGATAAGAATTTTGGTAAACATGAGTTGAAACAAGAACTCACAAAATTGCATAAGTTAAAGAAGGGAAAAATTGAGACCTTAGATCTAACAATAACGTCAAAAACCGGTAATAATCTTCCAGCTGGAAAATGTGCTAGATGGAAGAGAGAATAAAAAACACCCCGATTTCTCAGGGTGTTTTATAATTGAATAGCAATTAAATAATCTTCTTTTACTATATATGTATATATATTCCAAATTGTGAACTATTATGTAAGATATATTTTATTTTAAATTATTTTAGTTAGCTAATAATTTATAAAATGGCAAATAAACACAATATTTTCTAATAATTTGATTTATTTTATATTGACTCACAAAATTGATTATTACATTTAGCAAATCATGAAAAGTATAAATCTATCTATCGACGTTGGCGGAACACATACACGCATTAAGGCAGAAATTGTAATAAATGGTAAAATCGATTCTTCCTCTAAAGAGTACAAACAAAAGATTGGCTCAAAGGAGGAATTAAAAAATTTCATTACAATTTCCTTAAATAAGATCGAACAAAACATTAAACCTACACATTGCGTAATCGGATTTGCAGGAGCAGTAATAGATCATCGAGAAGTAACTATAACAAATTGGAAAAAGAAACCAACAATCTTCATGGAAGATCTTATTAATTTGGGACTTCCTAAAAATAATACTATCATGGTAAACGATATGGAGCTGGCTGGATATGGCATTTTGGATATGGAAGAGAAAGATGAGATGAATTCCGATCAGTGTGAAATTTTGTATAAACCTAGTTTTCCAGTTAAGAATCGAATTAATAATAAACTTGTTATTGCCCCAGGAACAGGATTTGGAACAGCAAGCATCATTGAATTTACAACTCATACTGGTGAAAAGGTTAAAGATGTTCTTTCATCAGAAATTCAACATATCCAAATACCAGCTTTTGATGAGAGACATGCAAAAATAATTGAGATCATTCTTTCAAAAAAGTCTAATAGATTTTTTTTGAATTATGAGGATATTGTCTCTGGGAAAGGATTAAGTGAAACTTATGAAGCAATATTACAATTAGATGGAATCGAAAAAAAAGAAATAGATGCTTCTGAAATTGCTAGAATTGCAGTAAATGAGAGTGATAAAAATGCTATCGAAGCACTTAATATTTTCTATAGATGTGTGGGAAGAATAATTCAGGCAATGGCACTGATGACACAACCTTATGGCGGAATTTTTCTTTGCGGAGAATCCACCATAAAGAATGTAAAATTCATCCCTGAAAGTGATTTACTTAAAGAATTCCATAATTGTCAAATTCGAAAACAACTTCTCATTCAATATCCGGTTTATATAATCACAAAACCAGATATTAATATTGCTGGCGGATTGTGGGCTTGCAGGTGTATTTTATAATGCAATACGATAGAGTAAAAGATAAATTCGCTAGGATAATAGATCAATACTCTGTTTTCAGGAAGTTGTTTTATCTGCTCTTAGATATGTTGTTATTGAGGCAATGGTATGTTAAGAAAGAGATCAAAAGGCATTTTTCATCTGTTAAATCTCTACGATTTTATGATGCAGGAGCAGGGTTTGGTCAGTATTCATATTTTGTTCTTAACAAGTTTAAGAAAGCAAAAGTCCATGCCGTTGATCTTAAAACGAATTACATGGATTCTTTTGCACTCTATGCCAAGAAACTCGGCTGGGATAAGCTTACAGTTCAACAAGCAGACTTATTAGATTATACGCCAAAAGAAAGCTTTGATCTTATTATTGCAATTGATATTCTTGAACACATTGAAGATGATGAACAAGTATTGCAGAATTTCAGAAAGGTTCTTGATAAAGGTGGAAAGCTGATAATCTCATCACCCAGTAATTTTGATGAATCTGCTAAGTTTACGGCAGAGCATGTACGTCCCGGTTACAGCAAAGAAGAGATTTGTTTCAAACTAACAAAAGCAGGTTTTAGAATAGTTTCATTTGAATATTCATACGGAAAATTCGGGCAGATATATTGGAAGCTAGCACTAAAATATCCACTCTCAATTCTCTCGAAATTAAAAATATTAGCAATACTCTTGCCCATTTACTATATCTTCTTCTACCCTATCGCTTTTGGTTTTATGCTACTGGATTATTACAGCAAAAATAAAATAGGAACCGGTGTAATAGTTGTGGCGGAGTAGGTAAGAGTTAATCTGAAACCTTGCGGATGGCTGAAAGCCTCCGCAATGATTGAACTGCATTTCTTTGAACGTCACCATTCGCAAGGCTTACAGCCATTGCGAAGGTAACACATCAATACAGAACTCATTATTCTTCTTTTTCATGTTTAATATCACAATCCTGATCTATTTACACTATCTAAAACCTATCGAAAGAATTTGCTGAATCAAATATTCTGTCAAATATTTTGTGCTTTATCACCGTTCACATTCTAACTTAAAATTGACAAAGAAAAGATTGTATTTTTTTTTGTTGTAGTTAAATAATATATATAATTCAGGAGTTATAATGAAATACAAAATAATATTAATCTTTTTGTTAATGGCTGTTCTCTTAGCAGGTAATTCAATCTTCTCATTCGATGGAATGCCAATTGAATATTACGGAAATGATGTTTATGGAATGGGAATGGGGGAAACCGGATCAGCGGATCTTTTTCGGATCAATCCAAATTTTCATAATCCGTCATTAGCTGTATCAACGAATAACGTATTATTCTCAACTGCTGCTTCATTAGGATACATGTGGTATAAAGATTCTTCTGACAATGAGTTTCGTGACGATGGTATTTA
>JAVCCD010000030.1 GCA_030765665.1 Candidatus Tenebribacter mawsonii
CCATCATCTTGCGGAGTAACGATGTAAGCACCGCGAATTTCTAAATTCATAGTCTTCTCTCCTTATTAAGATATATTTAAGGATTCTGTAAAATGAAAATATTATTGTCTTTCTGAGGAATAACTTACGAAGGCATTCGACGAAGAATCCACCACTGCGGATAAATCTCATTATAAGTGAAGATCCTTCCTTAAGAGAACAACGCCTGCCCCGCTGAATAGCTTGGGGTGCAAGATTCGTCCAGCCTTTGCTTCACCAGCTTCTGCTTGGCAAGCAAGATGACAAAAACACTCTATTTTTACAGAACACTTAAAATTTATTATGTCACACCCAAATTTGTCGTTTAGAGATCAGAGTAAGTCTCGCCTTTTTCCGTTTAGATAAAACGATTTTTCTTTTGGTGCTGAATGATGTCAAATATATTTTTTTTGAATATGTTAGGTTATTATTGTTTGCTTATACTTACTGCATAATTAAGTGAGAAAAAAATGTTTTGACAGATAATAAAGTAATTAATTATTTCTCCAATAGATTTTTGGATTTATAACAAAAATGAAAGTGTGAAGCAATACAAATCGAATTGGGGAAAATATGAAGAAATTATACTTTGTAATATTATTAATAATTTTACAACTTCAAATATTACAAGGAGGTGAAATAATAACTCATCAAGAAATTGCAAAGAGATATTTGAATGCTGATTTAGTTATTATCGGGGAAGTAATTTCTATCAAAACAGAAACTATTCATGAAAATAAAACAATCAAAAAAAATGGCTGGACTCATATTGATAGAAGCATTATTGATTTTTATACTGTTAAGATAGACAGTATTATTAAAGGAGCAAACAAAAATTCAAAAATAATGATTCAAAGTAAACCATTTTCTGATAATGAATACAAAGAGAAATTTGAAACAATAAATGCTATTGGAGATTCTTTATTTACAGCCGTTTTAGGAAAATTTTATGGTTATCGTGGTGGAACAGATATTATTAATAAAATAGGAAATTTTATCATTCTAATAGAAGTCGAAAATAATAAAAATATATCAACTTTAAGTATGAAAATAACTGAAGACAATTTAAATTTATTACAAAAAGTTAAAGAAAAAGGTATAGAATCAATACTCCTTAAACTACCTGATAAGATTAGTAAATAACTTCTCATATTTAACCAAAAAAAGGCAGGATAGAAATCCTGCCAATTATTTACTAATCATTTTAACCAATATTTTCTGTGAATTCCCAGGATCTCTTCGGCTATTTCTAATATTGGTCCTTCTACTTCAATTTTTTTTTGACCATGTTCAAAAATTTCTCTACATGAAATACCAAAGGTTGGATTTTGTTCGTTATTACCGGTTAGTTTTAGTAGCTCTTTTTCGGAAATGCCATAAACAATTTTTCCTACATTTCCCCAATAGATAGCACCGGAGCACATTGCACAAGGTTCTACAGAAGTATATAATGTACAACTCCACAAAAAATCTTTACTATACAATTTTGATGCTTTTCTCATCAGAGTTGTTTCTGCGTGACCTGTGCAATCTTTTTCAGTGATCTCGATGTTTTCTTGTTCGAGGATAATATTCCCATCATGATCAACTAACAAAGCACCAAAGGGTGTATTTCCATGTTCTACTGCCAGTTTAGAAAGTTCAATGGTTCGCTTCAGATAGAACACATGATCTTTCATTATTTATGATCCTATTATCCTCGGGATCCTCTATTGAACGGTTTACCTAAAGCGACAGGACCCAGTAATTGTGATTTATATGACAAAGCTAACACAACAATAACCAGCAAATATGGGATGATCACAGCAATTTCGTATGGGAAGTTAATACCATAAACCTGAATTGAACGCTGCATTGCATGTGCCAGACTGAATAATAATGTTCCCCACATAATTCCTACCGGTTTCCATCTACCGAAATAAACCAGGGCAACTGCGATAAAACCTCTTCCGGCTGTTATGTTATCAGCAAAAATATGAGTTTGCGCAATTGTGAGATATGCACCTGCCAAACCTGCCATCATGCTTCCCAATATTATACATTGAAAGCGAATTCTCTCAACTTTTATACCAAGAGTATCTGCTGCCTGAGGATTTGTACCAACAGCTCTTACTTTCAAGCCCCAGGCAGTTTTATTTAATACATACCATGAGATTGGAACCAATAAAAAAATGATGTAAACCAAAATATTATTTTGAAAGAAGATCTCTCCAATAATTGGGATCTTACCTAATAATGGGAAACTGAATGTTTTAATACCTTCAATGCTTGTAATTCCACCAACATAAACGCGGAACAAAGTGCCGGAAAGTCCCCATCCCAACATGAAAAGCCCAATTCCTGAGATTCCCTGCTGAGCTTTAAATTTTACCGTTACAACAGCCATTAATAGACCCATGATAGCTCCAACAAGAAGAGCAGCGAACAGACCAAGAATCGGTGAACCCACTGTGAGCACTACCAAAAATCCCACAAATGCTCCCATTAACATAATACCTTCTACACCAAGATTGAAAACACCGGCACGCTGGTTGAACATTTCTCCTAATCCTGCCAGCAATAACGGTGCTGCCAGCGGAATGCCTGCTGAAATTATTCCAACAATAAAATCAAGAATCATCTTTATCTCCCTGTTTCATTAATTTCAATTTGATCATGATCTTTTCTTTAAGGGCAATATTTGAGAAAAATATCTGACTGGATACAATTGCTAGAATTATGAGTCCTTGAATTGCCAGAATAATAGAAGCCGGTACAGTAACGGATCTCTGCATCATATCTGCACCAACAATAAGTAATCCAAAAATAGCAGAAGCCGGAATTATTCCAAGTGGATGAAGTCCCCCAAATAAGGCTACAACAATTCCACTAAAGCCATAACCGGCAGAGATCGATTCAAGTCCTCTATGATGAACTCCACAAACTTCTATTGCACCTGCCATTCCTGCAAATCCGCCGGAAAGAAGCATAGCCAGCACAAGATAATTCTTTACATTAACACCAATATATTTTGCAGCTTTTGCTTCAGCTCCGGCAGCTCGTAATTTATAACCGATCGTAGTTTTCCAAAGGAAGATATATACCAGAATGGCTAAAATTACTGCAACGATTATACCAGCGTGTAACCTGCTAGCCGGAATGATTCTGACTAACCAGGCATTCTTACTGAGTAATGCTGTTTGAGGAACACCTGTTCCATAAGATACTTCTTTAGGATCGATCATTGGACCTCGAATGAGGTACATATAAACTTGAAAAGCAATATAATTCAGCATGATTGTACTTAAAATTTCATTTACAGAGAGATAAGCTTTCATCCAACCGGCAATTCCACCCCAAATTGCACCTCCAATAAAGCTAGCAATAAATACAAACGGTAAGAGAATATAAGGTGGGAGATTAGGAAAAGTAAGAGCTATAAATGTTCCAAAAATTGCTCCGATCAAAATCTGCCCTTCACCACCAATATTGATAATTCCGCTTCTAAAGGCGATAGCTATTCCTAATCCAACCAGCATTAAAGGTGCAGCTCGAACCAGAATTTCAGTTAATCCAAATTTACCACTCAAAGGTTCGGTGAACATTACATAATAAGCTTTAAGGGGATTTGTTTTAGCTATGAGAAGTAATATTGCTCCTACAAAAAGTGCTGAGAAAATTGCAATAACAATGATCAGTACTCGATAAATAGTTTCATTATATAACTTGTTTTTCATCTTTAATCCCTGCCATTAGTAGTCCTAATTTAGATTTTGTAGCAATATCGCGGTCTAAGATATCAAGGATCTTACCTTCATAAATTACGGCAATTCTATCGCAGATATCTAATAATTCATCAAGTTCTTCCGAGATAAGTAAGATTCCGATATTCTCACTACGTGCTTCTAATAGTTGCTCATGAACATATTCTGCAGCTCCGATGTCTAATCCTCTAATTGGGTATGAAGCGATGAGCATTTCCGGTTTGCGGGAAAGTTCTCGCGCCAGAATAACTTTTTGCACATTTCCACCTGATAAACTCCCACAAGAAGTTTTATTATTCGGGCATCTAATATCGAAATTTTTAATTAATTCTAATGAATAATCTTCGATAATTTTATTCTGTAAAAATAAGTTTTTTGATAAAGGAGGTTTGTTATAATCTTTCATAATGATGTTTTCTTTTACAGAGAAAGATGGAATCGTTCCTTCGTGTATTCTATCCTCTGGGATATAGCCTATTCCTTTATTAATGATTTTTTGAGGAGATCGATTGGTAATTTCTTCGCTGTTTAAAAGAATTTTACCACTCTCAATATGACCGATCCCATTTATAACATCTGCTAATTCTTTTTGACCGTTGCCGGAAACTCCTGCAATGCCGACGATTTCTCCTTTATTCACAGTTAGAGAAAAGCCATCTAATGCCATTGTTCCTTTGCTGCCTTTGGCAAACACATTATCGATCTCTAATATTGGTGTAGTTCCCTTAGATTTTTGTTTTAAAGTCGGCATAGAAATTTCCCGACCAGCCATTTTTTCGGCAAGAGCAGAAACTGAATGTTCTTTTGTTTTACCTTCATAAAC
>JAVCCD010000151.1 GCA_030765665.1 Candidatus Tenebribacter mawsonii
AATCACGGTTTCAGTGGAGAAATTCAACAAACACTCGGTGCAATGACAGCACACGAATTTAATAATTCCAATAAAAAGTGTGAATTTATTAGCAAAGATGCAACGGAAATTTCTTCTACAAAATCTTTAATTTCTTATGAAACAGAAATTCCAAAAGATAAAATTGAAATATTAGAAAACGTTATTTCTGCCATTTCCAATAAAGATTTAGCGAGATCACGCAAATATTTTTCAGCAAAAGGTTTCAGAGATTTCAATGCTCTTGTTGGATATGGTAATGCCGAAATTCTTCCCGAAAAAATTAAATTGAAAATCCTGAAAATTGGTAAATTGAGTGTTGTGAGAAGTATTTCATTAAAATTTGATTTCCGTTCTTCCAATGAAGATTTTACCGAAAAAGTGAATTTTGTTTTTAATGAGAATAATAAAATTGAGGGAGTTACATTTTCGTTATCTGATACTGCCATAAAGGATATAATGAGTAAAGATTACGGCACTGACGAAGAAAAAGCTTTAATCATAAATTTTACGGAACAATATAAAACTGCTTATTGTTTAAAAGATATTGATTTTATTAATGACGTTTTTTGTGATGATGCACTCATAATTGTTGGCAGAGTTGTAAAACGTAAACCTGATGATTATGCGGATAAACTCTACCAACAACTTGGAGATGACCTGATAGAATACGTTACTCTAAAAAAAGGTGAATACATCAACAGATTACAAAAACAATTTGCAGGGAAAGAATTTATTAATATTCGCTTTTCAGATAATGAAATTGATAGAGTTATCAGCAAGGGTAAAAAAGTTTTCGGAATGCAGATCGGTCAGTATTATTACTCTTCAGATTATCGTGATAAAGGTTATCTATTCTTAATGTTCGATCTTGAAGATCCTGATGAACCAAAAATAATGGTTCGTTCCTGGCAACCTGAAAAAGCCGAAGATGGTTCAATTATCGGAGTCTCTAATTTTCAGTTTGAATAATTTATAATCTGTAAACATATAGGTTGTATTGATTGGATTTGTGCCTAACAAAAGTGTCAGTGCTCTGAATGAAAGAAAATAAGAAAGAGCACCGCACACACAAAACATACAGGCAACGGAAAAAATAAAGCATAGGTTTGTTTTCATTTGACAGTTGGAGGCATAAAATTCAGGAGTAAATCTGATAAAAGAAAACCTGAATAAAATGCAATCAGGTAAAACATACAGAGGTTAGCAAATGGCAAAGAATGTAGTTATTGATAATTACTCACAAGGTAAGCTTTATGAATACTTAAAAAACAAATTGGGAACGGGAACAAAAGCTTCATTTGTTTCTGCATATTTTACTGTTTACGCTTACTACTATTTACGAGACGAACTTGATAAAATTGATGAATTACGTTTTTTATTTGGTGAACCAAAGTTTATCAAGAAAGTTGCAAAAGATAACAATTATAAACCAATTGCCATCGAGGACAGTTCTTTAGTAATTCCTGTAACCGAGAGACTTGAACAAAAGAAAATCTCACGATTATGTGCGGAATGGATAAAAGAAAAAGTTCAGATTAAATCAATTAAGAAATCAAGTTTTCTGCACGGAAAAGCATATTGTATTGAAAAAGAATATTCAGACAGAAAGATCTTTGATGCTGTAATCGGTAGTTCAAATTTCACATACAGCGGTTTGGGATTCGGGAAAAATCCAAATATGGAATTGAACCTGAGAATGAGTGATGAACGAGATGTTCAGGAAGTGATCGATTGGTTCAATGAGCTTTGGGGAAATGAAGATTTGGTAGAAGATGTTAAAGATAAAGTAATTAAATACATCGAACAATTATATGCAGAAAACGCACCTGAGTTTGTATATTTTAAATCATTATTCCATATTTTTGAGGATTTTCTTAATGAAGAGAATAACATAACTTTGCTCAAAGATGAAATGGGTTTTCTGGAAACTGAAATTTGGGATACATTGTATGAATTTCAAAAAGATGCAGTGAAAGGAGGAATCAATAAAATTAATCGTTTCGGTGGTTGCATAATAGCTGATAGTGTTGGTCTTGGTAAAACTTACGAAGCTTTAGCGATAATCAAATATTATGAACTCAGAAATGAAAGAGTATTGGTTTTATGTCCGAAAAAATTAAGACAAAATTGGACATTGTACCGTGAAAATTATGATATTAATCCTCTATTAAAAGATAGATTTAGTTATGATGTTTTATCCCACACTGATTTAAGCAGAACTCAGGGTAAGTCTGGAAACATAGAATTAGATAAAATTAATTGGGGGAATTATGATTTAATTGTAATTGATGAATCTCATAATTTCCGAAACAATAAGCGTGGCAGAGAGAAAGACGGAATCAAAAAATACACAAGATACGAACGGTTGATTGATGAAGTAATCAAAAAAGGTGTAAAAACAAAAGTTCTGCTTCTTTCTGCAACTCCCGTGAATAATTATCTAAAAGATTTAAGAAATCAAATTTACTTAATTACCGAAGATGACGACAAATCTTTCATTGATAATTTAGGAATTAAGAGTATTGAACAAACAATGAGAAATGCTCAAAGAAAATTTCAAAAATGGGCGAATGATAAACAAAAGCATAAACTTCAATCTACACATCTAATAGAAGATTTGGATTCTTCCTTTTTTAAATTACTCGATGCAATAACCATTGCACGCAGTCGAAAACATATTATCCGATATTATAAAAACACAATTGCAGAATTTGGTAAATTTCCTAAAAGAGAAAAACCAATTTCAGTTTTCCCTGATATTGACCTTCTTGGCAAATTCCCATCTTA
>JAVCCD010000325.1 GCA_030765665.1 Candidatus Tenebribacter mawsonii
AAAAACAGAATGAACAGAACCGGTTTTTTACTCGAACAAATAGCAGATTCCGAAAACTTGAGAATTGCTTTTTGGAAAGCATCCAGAATGAAAGCCGGTAAGAAAGAAGTAACTTCTTTCCAAAAGAATCTTGAAAAGAATCTAACAGATCTTCGAGAGCAGTTATTGAAAATCTCTATAGATATTGGACATTATCATTATTTTACCATTTATGATCCTAAAGAACGTATCATTTGTGCAGCTTCTTTTCCTGAACGGGTTTTACATCACGCCATTATGAATATTTGCGATCCATATTTTGAGAAATTTCAAATTTATGACAGCTATGCAACGAGGAAAAATAAAGGAACATTTGCAGCGGTTGACCGTGCTCATAATTTCACTAAAAGAAATGAACTTTTTCTTAAATTGGATATAAGAAAATATTTTGATTCAATTGATCATAATGTATTATTAAAACTTTTAGGCAAAAAATTTAAAAATCCCAAATTATTAGAAATATTTGAACAAATTATAAATAGTTACTCAACTTCACAATCAAAAGGTTTGCCAATTGGAAATCTAACCAGCCAATATTTTGCAAATTTTTATCTCGCTTTTTTAGATCATTTTATTAAAGAAGACCTACAAATAAAACATTATGTAAGATATATGGATGATATGATTTTATGGGGTAATACAAAAATCGAAATAAAGGATAATTTAAAAAGAATAAAGGAATATCTGAATAATCAACTTGCTCTAAATATTAAACCGGAATTATTAAACTATACTTCAAAAGGTTTGCCTTTTTTAGGTTATCTTTTATATCCAAATGGAAAAAGGTTAAATTCCAGAAGTAAAAAAAGATTTATTAAAAAAGTAAAATTGTACGAAAATAAATTATCAAATGAGAAATGGTCACAAGAAGAATATCAAAGACATATTTTGCCTTTATTAGATTTTGTAAAAAAAGCAAATACTCATAATTTTAGGAGTATGCTATTTGAAAAGGGTATTAACCAAGGGGCTCGAACCGTGTGAATCGTGGCGGTAGCTGGAACAACAATGCCAAGAATTGCCGTGTTGCTAATCGTAACAACAACAACCCGGACAACAGCAACAACAATTTGGGATTCCGCCTGCTCCGCAGCTCAAAACAAGATGGATGTCTCTTTTGAACAGGTTATTATCCAGCTCCCGGTTTCTCGGGACGAATAAGAAAAGACAGACCTCCGGTTAGTAGGTAATTTCTCGAAAGCCGGAAGTTTGAAAAAAAGGAGTAAGGATGAAAAATGAAAAATTAGTAAAACATTGGATTGATTCTGCAGAAATTGACAGAAGAGCAATGAGGCACCTTTTTGAAAAAGAAGATTTTCATTGGTCGCTTTTTATGGGCCACCTCGTCGTTGAAAAATTATTGAAAGCTTTATACATAAAAGAAAATAATGAACAACCACCATTTATTCACAATCTTTCAAGAATATTGCAAAAAACAAAAATTGAGATGACTGAAAGCCAGTTAGATGTTCTTGATACAATTACAACTTTTAATATCAGAGCGGGATATGATGACTATAAACAATTGTTTTACAAAAAATGCACACCGGAATATACTGCAAAGTGGATTAAAAATATTGAGGAGATGATATTATGGCTCAAAGAGAAATTATAAATATTGCAAAAAAATATCTGGATTTTTTAAAAAAAGAGAAATTTCAAATTTCCAAAGCATATCTTTTTGGTTCTTATGCCAAAGGAACAAATGGAACAGAGAGTGATATTGATATTGCTTTTATTTTCAACGAACTTAAAGATGAAATTGATATGCAAATCCAACTTATGAAATTAAGAAGAAAATTTGATTTAAGAATTGAACCGCATCCTTTTGAGAAAAAAGATCTGGATGAGGAGAATCCATTTTTAAATGAAATTTTACAAACAGGTATTTTAATTTGAAGGTAAAACTTGTCCTAAGCTCCGCAGGAGTTTTGGGATAAGTTGGCATTTGCTTAGAAAAGAGCGACTTAGCACATGATCCTTCGGACATGTGCCAAGTCTTGCAGAAACAGAAAAAGGAGAATTATGAAAAAGCAAATTATTTTCACAATATTTTTAATCGGTAGTTTATTGCAGGCAATAACCGTAAATCAATTGCAGAAAATGCAAAACAGTGGAGAATTAATTGTAGGAAAAGGAACGGCGAGAACAGAAATGGAAGCCGATAAACTTGCTTTACAGGTTCTTGCTTCGCAAATAATAGTTGATGTGAAAAGCAGTTTTGTCAGCATTGCCATAGAAGATAATTTTAATGTTGATGAATATTGCGAAAGCATAGTGCAAACATTTTCCGACATCCAACTCAGTAATGCTAAAAAGTTTGTTGATCCTGCTTCAACAAATGACAACAAAATCGTTTATCGTTACATCACTCCCGAAGATAAAGACAGAATTTTTGCAGAGCGAAAAACGCAGATATTATCTCTTGTATTAGAAGGAGAAATTGCAGAAGCAGAAAATAATGCAGTTGATGCGATCCGTAATTATTATTGGGCTTTAATGTTGCTGAAAACCCATCCTGACTACAAAATAATTACTTACTATTTTGATAACAAAGAACGAATATTAAATACTGCCCTAATAAATCAAATTGAGAAAATCCTTTCAGATATTAAAATTGAAATAACATCTAAAACTAAATCAAAAGATTCCAATTGTTTTGATATTGTTTTATCATCTTCTTATAAAGAAATTCCAGCAGACGGTTTATTGGTAAAATATAATGATGGTTACGGTTGGTCAGATTTTGAGCGTTGGACAAATGGGAAAGGGTTTATCAGCATAAAAAAAGCTATGGCAGAAACAATGAATTTTGTGAAACTGAAAATTGATTGTAGTTTTGCAAATCACGGTTTCAGTGGAGAAATTCAACAAACACTCGGTGCAATGACAGCACACGAATTTAATAATTCCAATAAAAAGTGTGAATTTATTAGCAAAGATGCAACGGAAATTTCTTCTACAAAATCTT
>JAVCCD010000216.1 GCA_030765665.1 Candidatus Tenebribacter mawsonii
ATATTGGAGTTATCATAACTCTGGATAATTGTAGAATTCAAAGAATGCCAAGAGCATAAACAGTTTAAGATCTTTTCTGGTAATACTCTGTTTCTTACCGGCTATTTTAATATAGATATTCAATAAAACTGATGCAATCACAAGCAGCAGGAATACTATTGTTATTGGTCTGTAAACTAGAAATGCCTGTTTAAACCAGACAAAACTGAAACCCCAGAAAAGTGCTGCCAGAGTTGCTGCCGTATAAACCCATATTTTATCTATTTTCATTTTTCCTCTATTTAGAATTGTTTATATTTTTTCCCCTTTTTAATTGTCAATTGCTTTTGAAAATTGAATTTGATTTGACATAAAAGATATGGAAAGCAAGTTAGGATTTGAAATGTACGTGAAGGAAAAAGACATGAACAAATTCAATTTAAACTCAATAAACAATTCATTGAATGAAATCGATGAAAAATATACAAAGTCTTATCAAGGTAAATTGATATCGCATTATACAAATATTAATTCATTAATCTCAATAATTTCTACAGGTCATTTTTGGGCATCAAATTCTATGTTTTTGAATGATAAATCTGAAATAATTCATTTAAAAAATATTATTAAAAAAAAATCAAAGGATGCTTTCCTAAAGAAGATATTACTGAGTTAAATAGGGTGATTTTGAATATATTTGATAAACTAATAAATCAAGTTTCAAAAAATACATTTATTGTTTCATTTAGTACAGAGCACGACTCTTTACCTCTTTGGTCGAATTATTCTGTTAATTATGGATGTTCAATAAATCTATCATACAATGACTTAATTTCAAATATTGGTATTAATTTATCAAACAATATCAAATCGCATAAAATAAGTAATATTGTTACTTTTCAAGGTTTAGTTATTTATGATAATTTAACAAAATCAAAAATTGTTAATGAATACCTTAAAATTTTAAATTTTTATTTAAAGAAAATTCCGTTGAGATCTATTAAAGAAATTGAATCAAATAATTGGATAATACCAATTATGAAACGGATTTTCGCTAGATTGTTTATTATCGCATTATTAACTAAAGAAAACTATTTTGAATCTGAAAAAGAATTCAGATTTATTTGTAATGTTGATGTAATATCCCAACCTTCTTTATTAAATTTCAGAGAATCTAATGGTTTAATTATTCCATATATAAAAGTGAATTCTTTATTTAGAAATGATAAATTACCAATAGTATCTATTACTATTGGACCTAGAAATAATGTAGATAAAGCTAAAGCAGGATTAAGAAGTTTTTTAGATTCAAGAGGTTATACAAATGTTAAAATTTTAAAATCAAAAATCCCTTTAAGATACTAAGATCTTATTTTAGGAGGACAAATGAAAAGATTGATTAGTACCATCATTATAATATTCATAATAATTGATTTATCATCATTAACTTTAGTTTTACAAAATAATGAAGAAATTGAAGGCAATTTAAAATGTTATAAAGATGACAAAATATATCTCGCTCAAAAAAGAAAACTTTATATTGTCGAAACGAAAGAAATTAAACGCATAATTCAAGAAGGTATTGAAATTTCATTAGATGACATTCCTTTACATAAGAAAATATTTGAAATTGGAAATATGGCTTACTACAGAGAAGTAATAAATATACCTGAACCACAAAAAATAATAAGTGAAAATTTCTTACTGCAAAATAAAGAATGCATGTTGTTAAATGAAACGGGTAAGAACTTAAAAAGTTTTAGTAAATGGTTCTATTTTGGATTAGGTGTTAATATGATTGGCACAATAGCTTCTTTACCAAATGAAGATGGTAAAATTGGATCATCAGGTCCAATTATATCATTAATTGGGCTAGCAATATTAGCTTTTGCACCAATAAAAGTAGCAGAAGCAGGTAACAATTTACAAAAACTTTCTCAAAATAGATATTATGGGTTGGAAAGACAATATACAAATAATGATACAATTAAATTTATTCCTGAGAAGGAATAAATGAAAAATAATTTTTCTTATAAAATATTAGAATTTTAGAACTCAAAAAACAAAAAGCCCTGCTCGCTAAGCAACACAGGGGAACACTCGACTCAGGATGATTTTGTTAGATTGTTATTTGATAATAAACGCACTTGAAACTTGGCTAAAACTTGTCCTAAGCTCCGTAGGAGTCTTGGGATAAGTTGACTTTTGAGAGATCGATTACCTGGTGGTTAGGCGGTATCGACTTAGCACATGATCCTTTGGACATGTGCCAAATCTCGTGAAACTTGTCCTAAGCTCCGTAGGAGTCTTGGGATAAGTTGACACAATGGATGAAAGATATATTAGCTCAAAACAAAAAGCCCTGTTCGATAAGCAACACAGGGCTTTCCTTTTAGGGAGGAGCTATTTAATTTCTGGTTCTACCGGCAAGATCATCAAGTAATTTTCACCATCTAACTTTTTCATCTTTGTACCAAAATCCCAAACTGTTTTCAATCCATCTGGAATTAATGATGAAGCTTTCATGCCAATTTTAATCGAATTATCAGCATCATCACCTTCGAATTCTACAAGTTTGATTTCATGTTTAAGTTCTGCCATTTTTTTCATTTCTTTAACAGCCAAGTCCATCCCACCAAGAGCGTCAACAAGTCCACGCTGGAAAGCCTGTTTTCCAGTCCAAACTCTACCTTGTGCAATCTTGTGAACATCATCCTTTGGCATGTTACGTCCTTCTGCTACAATAGATATAAATCTATCATAGAAGTGATGAATTGCATCTTCAGAGATCTTCTTCTCTTCATCAGTTGGTTGTCTGTGAGTTGAATATAAATCTGCATGTTCACCTTTTTTTACTGTATCCCAGTTTACATGTATTTTCTCGTACAATCTTTCAAATACTGGAAATATTCCAATAACTCCAATTGATCCTGTAATCGTGGTTGGATGTGCAATAATTTTATCTGCTTTAGCAGCTATATAATATCCACCACTAGCTGCAACACCGCCCATAGAAACTATCACAGGTTTCGCATTTTTTCCGGTTTTGCAAAGTTCCACTTCTCTGGCAATAACATCACTAGCGAGAGCAGAACCGCCACCACTATCTACTCGGATAATAATACCCTTAACAGATCTATCTTCTCGTGCTTGCTTAATTGCTTTCGCTGTAGTAACTGAACCAATAGATTTACCGGGAATTCCTTCACCAGAATGAATACTTCCAATTGCATAGATAATTGCAATTTTGTCTTCTCTAGGTTTGCTCCATTTAGTTGTAGCACTTACCTTATTGTATTTTTTTACAATTTTGGCAGATTGATAATTATCTTTGATCATATCCTCAAGTTGATCTTCATAGATCACACCATCTATAAGACCAAGTTCAAGTGCAAGCTCAGCATCCCAATAAGGTCCTTCATCAATTAACTGCTCAACAGATTTTGTTAACTTGTCGCCTCTACCCTCTTGTATCATCATTACCATCTCTTCAAAGAGATCATCAAGAAGTGCTTCATAAGTTTCTCTTTCTGCATCTGTCATATTACTTTCACTAATGGAATTTCCAGCAGTTTTATAATCATGACTTTTCAAATTAACTACATCAATTCCTAATGTATCAAGTAGATCCTTAAAATAAGGCATTTTCACTGAAATACCTTTTAGATCGATAGACCCAATCGGATTTAAGTAGATCTCATCTGCAATAGAAGCTGCAAAAGCGTAGTTTGCACCGCTAATTCCTTCATAATAGAATACAATCTTTTTCCCTGTTGATTTGAAATCTAAAAATGCTTTTTTTAGTTCTGTTCGTTGAGCAAATCTAGCACTGAAATTACTCGATTTGAAAACAAGACCTTTTACATTGTCGTCTTCTTTTAATTTCTCGATCTCTTCTATTACCTCTGATAAAGTCTTTCCTTTAGACATTACAAATTTGAATGGTCCAAACTTATGAACGGGATTTTTTTCTTTTATTTCTCCACTAAGTTTATAATCTAGGAAATAATTTTTCTGTTTGCCAATAATGGTTCTAAAAGCTTTTTCTGATGCATTTAGATAATATTGTCCATAAGAGAATTCGTTTTCTGTGTCAGCGTTTATTGTACTGCCGATTTCAAAATTTCCAAACGATATTCCAAAATCTATTCCTACAGTTTCACTTTCCATGTCATAAGATCCACCAAGTTTGATCCCATCTAAGATCTCTGTCTGGAATCCAACAACAGGTTTGGAAAAATCTTCACGATCATAGTTTGTATCTGCGCTAATAGTTATTCTATCTTTCCAATTGCTGTCAAAGAATAATGGTCTAACAGCTACACCGAAATCATAAGTTGTTTTCTCGTCGAAAAAGCCTTTTACAACAGCACCCATTGAGAGATAATCGGTAGGTCGAATCAAAATAGATTCTTCAATATCACCCTTCTTAAAGTGCCTATTCTTCCAATCCCAGGATAAACCCAGATATAAATTTGGGAGAAAATCCGATTTAAAGCTGCTCATTGCCAATCGATGATAATTATCATCCCCAACTCTATCCAGTACGTATCCAAAATTATCTCCTCCGAGTATTACTGAATAGAAATCCTCATAAAATCCATCTTCATCATAATTCCCAATGAAAGATATTCCGTTGGCATTCCCAAATCCTATCGCAGCAGGATTGACTTTTGGTGCCATAAAATTATCTGTTGTTGCAATTGACGATTGCGCACTTAAGGTAAGTGCAAGTGCAAATAATACTATTAACATTAGTCCTTTTTTCATTTTATTTTCTCCTTACATATTTATTCTTGCAGGACGTATCATTCTGATGCGTCCGTAACATTTCGATTCAATCTACTCCGATAAATCGGAGAATCTGCAACCATAGAAAGAATATTCGCAAAGTCAATTTAGCAAAAGGTTTTTAAGTATCTATTTTTTAGATAGAACTCAGATAGACACTTATTAACCTTTTTTGCAAATACTCTCAATTTTGCTAATTTCATTGTTACTTCTCCAGTTTGTAAAACTTTATACTTCCATTACTTGTTTCAGCCGTGATCTTCTTTCCACCTTTATTTATCTTACCATAAATGCTATCTTTAGATAATTCGGAAGTTGTTATTTCAATGCCATTAAGGTCTATACGTGCATTAGAAGTTGAAGCATTTATATTCATGTTTAGTGATGGATTCAAGCCTATAACGATGGAGCCATTGGAAGTTCGCATGCTGATATCGTCTCTTAATTTATGATCAATTTCAACCGTGATCTTTCCATTGGAAGTGATCGCTTCTTTAAGATTGGAGACACCTGTAACCACAATTGCGCCATTTGAAGTATAAGCTTTCGCTTCTCCTTTCAGATTTTCAAACTCAATTCTTCCATTGCTTGTATTAGCAATAAAACTGCCCGTTGAGTTCTCAACCTCTATTCCGCCATTGCTTGTTTTCAGGTTCATTTCACCTTCACAATCACTAATCTCTATCATTCCATTACTTGAATTTATGTTGCTTATCATTACTCCATTCGGTACTTTTATTTGGTAATGAACACTTACTCTAGGATTTTTCTTTAGATTTGTTGTTTTTATCGTACAACCATCTTCATCTCGAACTTCTATTTCAATTTTATCGAACTCTTCTTCAGATCTTCTAGTTTCTAAAATTGCTGAAATATCAATAAAATCTTTTTCCCAGTTTTCTACTTCTACTGAGCCATTCATATTATGAACATTAAGGTTACAACCACGTTTTGACTGAAAAGTTTCATGAAACTTCTTTGTGATCTTGTCTCCATCATCAGAACCAAAATTCACCATAACTCCTCCTTCATAATCACCATCATTAACAATATGTTTGATAATAAATCCGGGGTTATTTCCAATCCAGCCAATTGAATGTTTAGTTATAAAATTTATTGCTCCACCCAGAAGTTGACCCCAAAATCCGGTTATTTGCTGTTGTTCATCGGCAGTATCCACAATAATTCCACGTGAACTGATTTCTACGTACTCATCTTCATCATTCACAATAATTCCATCAGCACTGATCTCAACAGTTTCTTCATCATCAGTAACAAAAAGTCCTCCATCACGAAACTCAACAACAGTTTTTTCGCCATCAGTTATGGTAACTCTGTTTTCATTAAATTCAATTTTACCTTCATCATCAAATAATAAATATGTTTTATCCATTGGTAATTCAAGTTCAATTTTAGCAACTTCTTCCGATTTGATAATCAATTTGCCTTTTTCGTGAATAATTTCAATATCAACATTTTTGGCAGATTCGATCTCAATTACATTACCTTCAACAAATTCAATTTCTTTGATGTGAATATTTTCAAATTCTAAAGTTATGCTCTTTTCCTTAATAAGAACATCCTGCGTAACTGCAGACAGCGTTAACACTGCCGTTACCATAATCATAACTAAAATAGATTTCATCATTTTTCCCCCTCTTGATCTTATTTAATCTCTCTACTTTTGTAGATGAGCGTTGCTGTTACAAATAGAACTCCGCTAACACCAATTTGTAACAAAGTATTCCAATTAATTACAATTCTCATCCATGCTTCTCTAATGTAGTAAACAATGTTTTCGTTTACAAGCTCGTTATCCATTCCAGATGGAGTAGCAACATTGATCAACTTGATTATATAGTTAAGTGGAAGTGGCAAATGCCATTGCATAAGCGCATTTAAAATTATGAAAAGGAATTGCACTCCAACAATAATTGCTAACCCTTGCAAAAAAGCCTTATCTTTGAATATTGCTGAGCAGAAAAATGTTAAACTTCCAATAATAATTCCAGTTTTCATAAATGATACAACAGATTGTGCCATTCCTGAAATTGCTAAGCCAAAAATGAATTTATCAGTTACAGCCAATATTATTGCAATTACTATAAAATTAAATATTGCAATTGTAAAAAGTGCAAGCCAGTTTCCAGCAATTCCCACAATATATCTGGAAGCTGACTGATACCAGATCGAGACAGGTTGAGAACGGTGAAATAACTCGCTATTATTTCTGATGTTTTCGTTAAGTGCACCTTGTGTTAGAATAATTATAAATATCAAGCTTATTAGCCCTGGCAACCCCATAATTGCGATATTTACAATGTAATTAATGCTTTCTGAAGGAGGAGTACCCTGAATATCAGCAAAGTTAAAATTTAGATCTCCACTGAAGTAAGCAACAGCTGAAATTAAGAGGATAAGCAGGTAAAATCCAGCTGTTATCCACAATGGAATCATAAGTGTTTTTTTGTTGATCTGAAGATCTTTTATTAGTAGAGCTTTAAATTTTTTCATTTGATCCTCCTACCATCTCTAAGAACAAATCAGAAAGAGTTGGCCTGCTAACTTGTGCCTCAGCAATCTCAACTTTACTATCTAATACGGCACTAACCTTACCTAAAGTATTGCTAATGATCTTTGGATTATGCTGCTCTAGTTTTTCTCTTTGGTCTGAAGGCACAGTGAAAATTGAATATTGTTTCTTTAATTCATCAATATCCTCTTGTAAAATTATCTTTCCCTCATCAATGAAAATTATGTCTTGTAATATTTGTTCAACTTCTTCCACTTGATGTGTGGAAATTATGATTGTTTTGTTTTCATCATAGAATTCACCCAGAATTGTATTAAAAAATTCTTTCCGGAAAACAATATCTAAACCTAGTGTTGGCTCATCCAAAAGCAAAACCGTAACATCCAGTGAAAGCGTAATAAGAAGATAGAGTTTTGTTTTCATTCCTTTGGAAAGGTTTGCCACCTTTTGCTGTGGTTTTAAATCACTGCTGGCAAGTAATTCCATTGCTTTTGTATTATTCCAAGAACTATTTATAGCAGAAACATAATCCATTGTCTGTTTTACAGTTAATCTGTCATCTAAACTGTTTACATCCGGAATAAAAGCTATATTTTCGTGAACTGATTCTTGATGTCTTCTTATTTGATTTCCCAATATTTCAATCTCACCCTTGTGCTTCAAAAAGCCAAGAATGCATCTCATAAAAGTAGATTTTCCTGCTCCGTTTTTCCCGAGTAACCCAATAATTCTACCAGCTGGGATCTCAATTTCAACATTATCAAGTGCCTTGAATTTCCCATAATATTTTGTTAGATTACTCACTTTAATTACATTTTTCTGTATCACTTCTCCCCTCCTTCATCATAGGAATTTTCAATAAGTTTTAACAAATCAAGCTTGGAAATACCAAGTGACCTGCTTTTTGATATCACCTTTTTTAAATCTTCTTCTATGAATTCATCATAGGTTTTTGCTTTTAATTTCTTCTGCGCACCTTTCTCCACGAACATCCCGATCCCTCGCTTCTTAAATAGGATCCCTTCATTAAGAAGCTCGTTAATAGCATTGGAAATTGTCTGCGGATTTAATCTGTATTGCTTTGCCATAATGCGAATTGAATCAATCGCTTTTTCTTCTTCGATAGATTTATTAATTATTGCATTCTCTATCTCTTTTTTTATTTGAAGATAGATTGGAGTACTTTCATCAAACTTCATTTTACCTCCTTCTGTTTTACTGTATGGGTC
>JAVCCD010000127.1 GCA_030765665.1 Candidatus Tenebribacter mawsonii
GCAACATTGCAACTTACAGGGCAAAACTGCGAGATAGTAACTACGATCAATAATTAAAAGCTACTCACAACTTGAAAATACATTCGCATTTGATCTTTTGTATTCCAATGATCTGATACTTTGAATTGTAATTCCATAGATTGTAAAAAATTATATTTCATAACGAAGTAAGAATAAGCACCATCGCCTTTCAGAATGGAATTCTGCATTATTCCATCCACATTATGTTCATACATATAATGCAGAACATCCGAATGGTAAACAGCAACCTGACCAATAAGTGTGAGTTTATCTATTTTCCATTTAATCTCTTCATAAACCAAAATCCCACTTTCATGAATAGCATCATTTGCCAAATATTCAGTAACTAGTTCACAACGTGTTTTGAACCTGAAGTTATCTATGTTCTGCCACCAATCTGCTCGAAAAGTTGTTCTCTCAAAATCACGGATCTTTGCTTCATCCAATGAAATATATTTTTCCTTATCTTTATGTTGAACAGAAATGCGTATACTATTAGCAACAAACTTTTTTTCAATTTGAATAAATTGCTCGCTTCCAACAGTGGGCATTTTTTCAAAATAGCGAGTTTCAGGAAAACTCCACAGATCAAAATAACAATTAATTTTAGTTCTGTCCATTGGAATGATCGTTATACCGTAGTATATTCCAACTTCATTATCAAAGCGACTCTGAGAGGAAAATGGATTGCCGTGCCAGGTTGGAAAATCCTTTTGATAATGGCGTATTAGAAGTAAATGCCTTAGATTGTTTTCACCGAATTTACAGCCCATAACTCCAGCAGTTTTCTTTTGAGCATAAGCAATTTCGCCAAAGACAGGGAAGCCACTTCTATTAATTATGAAATCCGTTGAAATGGCAGAATATTCATTTTTTCGAGATGGATTATTAAAGTGATGATCAAAATTTATTTTTGCAAAATTAATCCCGAACGAATGATCTGTTGGAGAAAATTTGGTTGCCAGACCATAGATCATTTCTTGCACATTGTTTTTCTTATCATCATCAAAATGCAATCCGCTTTCATTGAATGATGTGATACAATCAAGAGTGTCCAAATTAGCACTGAGAAATGTATTTGAAAAGAAAGGGATTATGCTTAGTGATGATAACTGAATATTTGCTGCAGCACCTTCAAGTTCCCAGATCTCATAAGAACTTGTATAAGGTCTTATCGGATTGAATTTTTTAACGGGAGTTGAAGTGGCAGCTCCGCTTTTTGACATTCCTAATTTGGGAGCAAATAAAATTCCCTGTCCCAGAGCTAGTCTGTACTTTCCGATCAGAACTTTCTTTAAAAGATCTTTCCCTGAGTATTCCAGGAAATAGGAATAAAAATCAATTGGATCCTTTTCACCTTCATCTTTCTGACTGATGAAGCCAAGTTTGAAATTGTTAAATTTAAAAATAGTTTTCTGGAAATATTTTAAGGTTGAAGGAAGATGCTGTTTTGGTTGATGGTATTCGAGTCTTGATGTCTGTTTCAGCTTGAGATCAATTGCTAAGCGGAATGTGATATAATCCTTTAATTCATTTACCGTAACCGCATCAATACCAATTTCAGTGAGATCTTCCAGTCTTGAAATTTTATAGGAATTTCGGTAGAGAATAATCTTTTGAATATCTTTTTCTGAAAGCCAGGGAATAAGTGCAAGCTCTTTTTCGTCTGCCATATTTACATTGATCGGGTTCTTCTTAATACTCTGCAGAAGATCACTCAATTCGGTGGAGTGGTATGTTTCATCTTCAAAAGAGAATATCTTCTCCTCAGAATCTTCTGCAAAAAGAACTATTGTGAGCATGAAGAAAAAGAGTATAATTTTAAAACACATAATTTATTGATATATAATGGTTAAGTGAAAGATATTGATGTGTTCGGATACTGTAGCAAATGTTGATTTTTGACAAATTAAATATCGCACCAACTCCGATACGATCCGGTTCATATTGATAACTTGAAAGTATAGTGAGGACTTTATGAATATCATATCTGCCTGCAATCTTAAAGGCAAAATCAAAATTTGTTTCTTTTTCTAACCCTACAGAAATTCTACTCTTATTAGTGATAGAAAAACAGGATTCCCATAAATATACAATTGGTAGTTGCTCTTCCAAAAAATGTGAATGAGTTGTATTTCGTACGCTCAAACCTGTTAAAAGATTACCATTTTGCCAGAGTAATCCAATATCAACCAACAAGGCAGAATCTTCATGATATTCCTCTACCATATTGTATAGATATCGAATAGATGAACCTACCGTAAATTCATGATAAGCGTAATTAATTGTGAACATACTGCTACTTTCTTTGTAGAGAGGATGAGCGAGAAATGAACTTCCAATATGAAATCCGAGATCACGATATTTGTATTGGAGATGGAAATTGTAGAAGGGAAGATCTTCCATACTGAATAGATAAGTTGCGGAAGTTTCAATGCCTGGAAAATAACAAGCAGGATTACTGCTCGCAGCTGAGGGAGAAGGATAAATCAGTACTAATCCTGAAGTCGCATTATGAACAGCGGATGAGGGGAGATGCAGATCGATAGCTGATAGAATTGTGAAGATTAAAAGTAAAATAATAATAAATAATTTCATAATATCCTCATTTCTTTGTATTAAATAAAGTGTTTCTTCCTGATCAGGAAGTAGAATTATGACATATATTTTAGTGCGAAATTAATTTATTTTTATTCTTTTAATGGAATCTACTCTAATAAAATTTATTTTACTTTATAATGCAAAAAAATCTGAATGAATTTATATTTTCTAATAATCTCTAATTATTGAGCTATATTTTTAATTCGGTTTCAATATCAAAGAAATGAGCTTTTTTCATATCAAATGTTATTGGAATGACCTCATCGATCTTTGGGAATTTCTTAGGATCGAATCTGGCAGTGAGTTTATTGTTCTCAGTTTTCAAGAAGACAATAAATTCATTACCCATAGGCTCAACTACTTCACATAGTGCTTTTGCAGATTGAGGGAATTCTGCCATTTGATCAAACTCAGCATCATAAATATCTTCTGGACGAATACCCATTATGATCTCATTTCCAATATAATTTTCCAATTTATTTGTATCAGGAATTTCCAACTGCATATTTTCTACTACAAAATAAAATTTCTTACCCTTTGCAGTTATTTTACCTCTCAATTGGTTAATTGAAGGGCTTCCAATAAACCCGGCTACAAATAAATTGATGGGATTGTTATAAATATTTAGTGGAGCATCAATCTGGTGAATTACACCATCTTTCATCACTACCATTTTATCTGCCATTGTCATAGCTTCCACCTGGTCATGAGTTACATAAATAATAGTTGTTTGAAGTTTTTTATGAAGCTTGATGATCTCTGCCCTCATTTGAACACGGAGTTTTGCATCGAGATTTGAGAGTGGTTCATCAAACAAGAAAACCTTGGGTTGGCGTACAATAGCTCTACCAAGGGCTACTCGTTGACGCTGACCACCAGAAAGTTGTTTAGGCTTTCTATCAAGTAGGTCTTCAATCTCTAGAAGAGCAGCAGATCTCTTTACCGTTTCATCTATCTCTTCTTTTTTATATTTCCTAAGTTTAAGAGCAAAAGCCATATTTTCGTATACTGTCATATGTGGGTAAAGTGCGTAATTTTGGAAAACCATAGCAATGTCTCTATCTTTAGGGAGAACATCATTTACAACTTTATCACCAATTTTTATCTCACCACTAGATATTATTTCTAAACCGGCGATCATACGAAGTGTAGTTGTTTTTCCACATCCTGAAGGTCCAACCAAAATTACAAATTCTTTATCCTCAGCCACAAAAGTTACTTTTTTAACAGCTTGAAAACCATTTTCATAGAACTTGTCTATATTATCTACTACTACTTTTGCCATAGTTTACCTCAAAAATTATATTCATAAATAACTCAATTTTTGATAGTTTTATTGTCAAACAAAAAGAATTTCATCAAGTTATACTGAGAAGGGAAAAAGTTGCTTTAATTCAACTTTTCTAATTAATTTGAATTATCTTTTTCCAATTTTAACAATCGTTTTTTTGTTGGTAATCCACCACCATATCCAACTAATTTACCGTTACAGCCAATTATTCTATGGCATGGGATGATCAGTCCAAGTGAATTTGCTCCATTTGCATTTGCAACTGCTCGAACAGCCTTCTTGTTATTGATTGTCTTTGCTAGATCTAAGTATGAAGCGGTTTCCCCATATTTTACAGTCATTAATGATTTCCAAACAGATTTTTGAAAATCAGTTCCAATCATCAATAATGGGAGATTAAATTCCTTTCTCTCTCCACACAAATATTCATCAACCTGTTTTCTGGTTTTCTTTAAAATATCATCATCTTCTTCTATGAATTCTGCCTGTAAGCCTTTTTTTAATCTATTATCTACCGTTTTTCTCATTTTTCTAAATCTAAAATCAAGCATACATAATTTATGTTCAAAAGAGCCAAGAATTAATTCTCCAATTTTAGTTTTGTGGTATTGAATCTTGATTTGATTCATGCTATCTCCAATTTACCTTAGTTGGTTGTTTGCATTAACTAAAATTCTCCATACTTCTCCTTTTCTTAATATCCTCGAGAGTTCAGTAATGTTTTGACTATTTTCACACTTATCCTAATTCATATTCAATACGAAGTTGATAAATTAAGTTGGAATTGTCAAAATAAATAATTAGATCTGGCTTCAGTAGGGCTCGAATCGGAGCTTTATCTCATTTGCATGATCCATTTTCTTACTAATGACATCAGCCCCAAATATTGTTTTTAGCATTTGTTATGGTCTTTTTATTTTAAAGGTGAAATTAGATACCTCCTTTATATTGAGTGTTAATTGATGGATGAATAATGTGTTCGAGTTGCTGTGTAGAATCAGAATCTCCACTAAGATGATTCTTAAAAAGTTTAATTATACCTGCTTTGTTCAGCTCAATTATTGTTTCAGTTTTTATATCCCTTAAATCAATGAAAAAACTGGAAAAGCGACCAGGCAGATCTTTAATAATATCTGTATTTAGTAAATTAGTTGCATTATAGACGGTATGAAAATTTCCTTTTGTTTTCTTAATAATGAAAGTGTCCTTTTTCAAATTTGTTATTGATGAAGATTTCTCACAATGTTGAACACAGCTATCATCCACTTTACTTTTTTCACATCCGGTTACCTGATGAAACATACATTGCCTGCTGGTCATCATCATAATTGGATGATAGATACTATAATACAAGTCGAAATCATCGGGTTTCTTAATATCTTTTATTTGAGTGTGTTTAAGTTCGTTCGAGATAAATGAGCCCGAACAATTAAAGTTTTCTTTCAAGGCTAAAAGACTATAAGAATTGGTGATATTAAGATACTGCCCAGCTATCCATGCAATGCCCTGTTTATATGCTTCGTAAGCTATCCCGGTGTTATTTGTTACAATAACCTTTGCTTGTAAGTGATGAAGAAAATCTACTGCAGCAGTATAATCTTCACCTATCAAAATAGAAGGAAACCAAGGGATCAGCTTCTCGTTATTTATAAAAAGATCGATAAATTCGGCAGCCTTTGTTTTAAAAGAATTGGGTAATTGAAAATAGATATCTACTGAGCTGTCCTTACAAAGCAATACATCTTTTGGAGAGGATATTAATACAGAAAGCCTTGGCTTAATCTTAATTGTGCTTGGTTTCTTTAAGACAGGAAGAGCAATGGGTAAGACTGCCTCCTTAGAATCATTCAAGACAAATAATATTTTTCTTTTTAAGGCAGTAAGTTCATTAAATGGAATATACAGTTTTACACCAAGTTGTTCGGTATTTAATTTTTTTAGGTAATATCCCGTATCCTGTAAGGCTCGTAGTTTTTTTAATAATATCTCATGATTTAAAAACTGTATCCCTTTATCAACAAGCTTAAATTCAGATTGCACTAAAAACGATCTGTCTGGTGTTCTTACTGTTGCTTTTAAAACGGTTCCGCATTCTCCGGAAATTTCAATCATTAAAGGAATCTTATCTGTATTTAATTGATCTATTATATCTTTTATATGCTTTCTGGTTTTTTCTTTTTCTTCATACAATTCTTTCGCACCTTGTTTTCGTTTATCATCGGAAGAATATTGGTTGATTTCGGACAAGTGAAGCGTCGAATTACTCATGGGATTATCAATAAACATATCTTTATTAATATCTCCCCTTAAAAAGGAATTTGAAAATTCACGATTAAACACTTTATGCAAATCGCTATTATCATCAAGAAGAATGTCATGGGCGTAAAAACTCTGGAGTTGTTTTCTCCAGGAATTCACCACGGTATATACGTATTCAAATTCCTTTATCCTACCTTCAATCTTTAATGAATCCACTCCAACATCCCACAGTTTTCTTAGATCGAAATAGGCTGAATTATCTTTAAGATTAAGTGGATAATCTTTTTCTTCGGGTGTAGTGTCATACCTCCATCTACAGGGTTGGCTGCATCTTCCACGGTTTCCTGACTTCCCTGATAGTACAGAACTCATATAGCAAACACCCGAAAAAGAGATGCAATAAGATCCGTGAACAAAAACCTCAGTTAAAACCTCATTTTTATGTGCTACTGAAGTTAAGTGACTTATTTCATCAATATTTAGCTCGCGGGATAGATTTACTCTGTTGGCACCGAATCTACTTAGAAACTTTATCTGACCCTCGTTATGTGTTGTAAGCTGTGTGGAGGCATGAATTTTAAGACCTTGAAAATATCTTGATAAAAGATAAAACATTCCAAAATCCTGAACAATTACACCATCGATGCTGGTATTTACTAATTTGTTCAACACACTTAAAAGAAGTGGCATCTCACGTTCAACAATAAGGATATTAAGAGTTAGGAAAACTTCACAGTTATTTTTATGCGCCAATCTTAAAATTCCTTGTAATTCTTCGAAGCTTATATTTGCTGCTTTGTTTCTGGCATTAAACTTATCCAAACCACAATATACAGCATCGGCTCCGGCAAGAATTGCAGCTTTCAGAGAATCAATATCTCCACCAGGTGCTAGTAATTCAATTTTTCTTTTCATTATTCTTTAGGGTGAAGAATTGGCTATAACTTGTGTGTAATACCTTTTGCTTTTCTTCCTGCTTGCTTGTGGGCACTTTTGCTAGCGGTTGTTCTTTCATCTTCTTGCCTTAATCCTTCTGCACGGAATCAGTGCATATTTCGGCTACCTGCACTAAAAACATAAAAATCAGTGCACGTTATAAAGTTTTGCACTAAAAAACCAAATATCAGTGCAAGTTAATTTTCTTTTAATAAATTGAAGAGAGGAATATTTATGTAAATAATTTCTCGTCCTTCTTTAATGCTTTTCAAAATTCCGATAGATTCTAAGTTTTTCAAATACTTTGCAGCAATATTTCTAGAAGCAATTTTGGCATCTACCAAATGAACCGTTTTTGTATAAACATTTTTGAAGATTGCTTCTATTAGCTCTTTTGAGTAAATTTTAGGAAGTTTGGATTTTACTTCAGTTGTTACTTTGCTAATAAGAGATGAAATATCTTTGCACATTTTCAGTGTTTGAAAAGAAGTCTCTTCAATTGCTTTCAGCATAAACAGAATCCATTGATACCAATTCTCATCTGTTGTAACTTCTCGCAACAATCTGTAATAATCGGCTTTGTGTTTAATAATATATCTGCTAAGATATAGAATCGGTTCATTCAGCAAGTCTTGTAAAACGAGATAAAGCACATTAATAATTCTGCCTGTTCTGCCGTTGCCATCATAAAACGGATGAATAGATTCAAACTGATAATGAATAATCGCCAGTTTTATTAATGGATCAATTTCATCATCTTTATTTATAAAAATTTCTAAATTAGTAAGAAGTAAACGAATTGTGGCTTCGTTGTCTGGTGGTGTGTAAAGAATTTCACCTGTTTTATCGTTCATCAATTTCGGAACTGTCTTTAGCTTCTTGAAGAATTATTGAACTGATGATGATATTTTTCTCTGGAAGCATTTCTGCAAATCCTTTAAGCTCAGCCAGAATTTTATGCGATTTTAGTGCTTGTTTTAAAATTTCTTTAGTTTCCAATTCGATGGCAGGTGGGATCAAGGCTAAATCATTATATGGCTTTTCAGCATTAAATTTCATTGTTACTCCCGTAAATATTTTAACTTATTCGATAAAATTTGTTTCTTTAAATTGCGTCAATTGAATTAAACTTTGATAACATA
>JAVCCD010000039.1 GCA_030765665.1 Candidatus Tenebribacter mawsonii
AACTTCTGCCAACGTGCGTCACTTACCAATCCTAATTTATAACCGATCGGCATTAATCTTTCATCTGCATTATCCTGACGTAGAAACAACCTGTATTCAGCTCGGGAAGTAAAAAGACGATATGGCTCATTAGTACCTTTAGTTACCAGATCATCCAACAATACGCCCATATAAGATTGTGATCTATCAAAAATTAGTGGCTCTTTTTTATCAAGAGCTAAAACTGCATTGATACCAGCTGCAAGTCCCTGTGCACCAGCTTCTTCGTAACCGGAGGTTCCATTGATCTGTCCAGCCAGATATAATCCCGATATAATTTTTGTTTCCATCGTTGCTTTAATTTCATCAGGAATTATATAATCGTATTCTATAGCATACCCATAACGAATAATTGAAGCTTTTTGCAGACCAGGTATGGAATGGATCATCTTCTTCTGTATTTCTGGCGGTAAACTATTGGAAGTTCCATTCACATAAGCTTCAAATGTATTTACGCCTTCCGGTTCAATAAAAACATGATGCCTATCCTTACCGGAAAATTTAACTACTTTATCTTCTATCGAAGGACAGTATCTTGGTCCTACACCACTAATAAATCCACCATATAAAGAAGACTTGTCTAGATTTGAATTAATTATTTTATGCGTTTCTGGATTTGTAAAAGTGAGATAGCAACTTACTTCATTTTTAATACTAATATCTCTATAGTAGGAAAATCCCTGCGGATTTTCATCTCCGGGTTGCTCCTCTACCTGATTTAAATCCATTGTTCTCAAATCTATTCTGGGAGGTGTGCCTGTTTTAAATCTTGCAAGTTTCAGTCCCAATTTCGTAAGTGAATCTGATAATTTATTGGAAGCAGGTTCACCTGCTCTGCCGGCACTAATATTCACGTTCCCAATATGAACGAGTCCTTTTAGAAATGTACCATTTGCTAAAATTACTTTTGGTGCAATATATTCTTCACCAAGGTTTGATTTTACACCTTTTACGGTTTTGCCATCAGCTCCCAGAATTATCTCATCGATCATTGATTCAACAATATCAAGATTATCCTGATTTTCTAATGTTTGATGCATGATTGTGGAATACTGCAATCTATCATTTTGTGATCTTGGTGCCCACACAGCAGGTCCTTTTTTTCTATTCAGCATTCTAAATTGAATACCTGATAAATCTGCAACTCTGCCAAGTTCACCACCTAAAGCATCGATTTCCCTAGCTAGATGCCCTTTTGCAGGACCACCAATGGTTGGGTTACAGCTCATCCAACCGATTGTTTCTATCTTGATTACAAAGATAAGAGTCTTTGCACCCATCCTGGCAGAAGCTAGCGCTGCTTCAATTCCGGCATGACCTGCACCAACAACAATCACATCATATTTATTCATAATTTCCTGAATGATTCATTATTGAATCAGATAATATTTTTATTTCAATCAATTTCCAAATGTTGAGAATAGCCTTAAGTGTCAAGATAGTTCAAGTTATAAGCTTTTTTTTTGATTTGACAAGGAAACCATAGTTTAAAGTTTTGAAAGCTGATGGGTAACAATGAAATAAGTAAGAATTGTAAATTGAAAATCATAAATCAGTATTTAAAATTAGGAGTTTTATAAAAATATGGCAAAGCAAAGAAAAACTGCAATAAATCCTAGAAGGGATGAAGATTATTCAAGCTGGTACCAAGAGGTAGTTAAAGCTGCTGATATGGCAGAAAGCAGTGATGTCCGTGGATGCATGGTAATTAAACCCTGGGGTTATTCAATTTGGGAGAATATTCAAAAGAACCTTGATACAATGTTCAAAGAGACTGGTCACGTAAATGCTTACTTCCCGCTTTTTATTCCTAAAAGCTTTTTTGAGAAAGAAGCTGAACATGTGGAAGGTTTTGCCAAAGAGTGTGCTGTAGTTACACATACAAGATTAGAGGATGATGGGAACGGTGGATTGAAACCTGCTGGAAAATTAACTGAAGAACTTATTGTGCGTCCTACAAGTGAAACCATTATTGGTGCATCGTTTAGTAAATGGGTGAACTCTTATCGCGATCTACCACTACTGATAAATCAATGGGCGAATGTTGTAAGATGGGAAATGAGAACTCGTTTATTCTTGCGTACAACAGAATTTTTATGGCAAGAAGGACACACAGCTCACGAAACCAAGAAAGACGCGTTAGAAGAAACTTTTAAAATGCTAAATGTTTATGCTGAGTTTGCTGAGAAATATCTTGCTATGCCGGTAATTATGGGTGAAAAAACTGAATCCGAAAGATTCCCCGGTGCTTTAAGCACCTTCTCTATTGAAGCGATGATGCAGGATAAAAAAGCTCTACAATCTGGGACATCTCATTTCTTAGGATTAAATTTTGCGAAAGCTTCCAATATAAAATTCCAAAATAAAGATGGTAAAGAAGAATACGCTTGGACTACTTCATGGGGAGTTTCTACCAGACTTATTGGAGCTCTGATCATGGCTCATAGTGATGATGATGGATTAGTACTTCCTCCAAAAATTGCGCCTTCGCATGTTGCCATAGTTCCAATTTATAGAACTGATGAAGAGCGTGTAAAAGTAATGGGTTTTATTGATAATCTCATCTCAAAATTAAAAAGATTGAGATACCACGAAGAGAAAATTCGATATCAAATTGATGATCGTGATATGCGAGGTGGTGAAAAACTTTGGGATTGGATTAAGAAAGGTGTTCCAGTTAGACTTGAGATTGGACCTCGTGATATTGAGAATAATTCGATTTTCATGGGAAGAAGAGATAAGGACGCTAAGGATAAATCTAGTTTGAAAGTAGATGATTTTGTAAACAACCTTACAAATATTCTTGATGAAATCCAACAAAATATCTTTGATAAAGCCTTAAATTTTCGTAGTGAAAACTCAATTGATATTGATGACAAAGATGAATTTTATAAATTCTTCACACCGAAGAATAAGAATAATCCTGAGATACATGGTGGATTTGCAATGAGCCATTGGTGCGGAAATCCAGAATGTGAAGAGAAGATAAAGGATGACTTGAAAGTTACTATCCGCTGTATTCCTATTGATGAAAAGGAAGATACCGGTAAGTGTATATCCTGTGGAAAAGAAAGTAAAAAACGCGTAGTATTCGCGAAGGCATATTAATGGATTTTTATATAAACAAAGGTGATGAGATAGAATTATTCAAACTTCTAAAAGCTGCTGGGGTTTGTGATTATTATAGCGATATCCGTCATTTCATAAAAGATGGACTTGTAAATGTGAACGGCGAAACTAACAAGCTAAAACACACAATGATCAAAATTGGTGATTTGGTGGAATATAAAGAATTCAAGATTAACATTGTAGAAAGCAGACCCAAAGGTGAGCAGCGGGAAGAGAGAAAAAAAATCTCAGAGGAATATAAACCCCAATCTCAACGTGTTCAACATGGCAAACTCAAATCATGGAGACCAAAACCAATAGAGCTAGAAAATGAGATGGATAATGAGATTAACACAGTATCTCAGAAATTACATGAAAAATTATTATACAAAAAGCTTACACTCTCTCTTGCTGAATCATGCACTGGCGGAATGATACAAGAGATAATTACAGCAAATTCAGGAGCTTCTGAATATTTTGCAGGTGGAGTTGTTAGTTATTCGAATCAGGCAAAAATCAATATTCTTAAAGTTAAATCGGAAACAATAGATAAATTTGGAGCAGTGTCTAAAGAGACTGCAATAGAGATGGTTAAGGGTACAGCGATAATTTTTGGAACAGATATCTCTGCTTCTATAACTGGTATTGCTGGTCCTTTGGGTGGAACACCAGAAAAACCTGTAGGCACAATATATCTTGCTGCCTCGATTAATAATAAAATAATCAGTAGAAAATTATCTCTCTCAGGAAATAGGGAGAATATTAGAAAAAAATCGGTTTTAATACTGTTTAAACTGCTTTTAGAGAATATATAATCCTTGCCAAAAAAACAACGATTGTTTGGTTTTAGTTTATACTCAATATGGAGATTTAAATGCATAAAGTTTTATTAATCGCATCCTTGATGATTTTTTCTAGCTTACTCTTAGCTGAAAATTTTGAAGTCATCAGCCAAAATGAAAATGAATTAATCATAAAATTTGTTCTACCTGAATACGATACAGAAATAATTTCTACAAAAATTGGTAATTTTAACAAAATCATCTGCTCTGATGCCTCATACCCGGTTGAAGACGGACATCCGTTATTGCCATTTTTCACGGAGATAATAGGATTACCAATTGATGGAGATGCAACTTTTCAGATAATTGGAAAAAAACAAAAAACAATTTCAAATTTCAAAGTATATCCTGCAGAAAAAATGAATCCTTCTGAAAATTCGGTAAATTATGAATTCTATTTAGAAAGAGAAATATACAATTCCCCTGTACTTCATCCAACCAATATTATTGAAAAAGGCTCTAAAGCATATCTCGGTGATAGGTATTTTATGGGATTCAATATTCATCCATTCCAATATCGAGCCAAAGAAAATGAACTACTAATAACTAATGAACTGACCTTTCGTATTAGCATTTTAGGTAATAAAAGCAGAAGTATCTCGCAGGGTGAAAACTATATTGATAAAATAGCTGATTCATTTTTTCTGAATAATACTTATTCAAATAATTGGCGTAAAATTAAGGAAGCATCCGGATTTGTTCCACCTAGAGATAGTGATGATGTAAATGAATTACGTCTGATTGTTGCAGAGGAGGGAATCTATAAAGTTAGTTATGAATATCTTTTGGAGACTTTAGCAGCATCATATTTTCCTATTGAATATACACTTGCTTTTAATTGGGATGATATCGATCCCAGAAACTTAGAACTTTCCTGTATGGGCAATCCTGTTCCTATTCATTTCGTGGGAGCGGCTGATGGTTCTTTTGATTCGGGAGATTACTTTGAATTTTATGGAGATATTCATTACGGTGAAAACCATTATTATGATGATTTTACTTCTGAAAATTCATATTATCTAAAATTACTTGATCACCCTGGAAGTAGAATGGCAGTTGAAAATGGTGGATTAGGGAATATCAATGCGGGACAATTTATTATTCCTGAAGCATATCAGCATACCGAACATTTTGAACAGCAAAATTCAAAGGATCATCTTGGTGATCAATATTATCACCATCCTAATTTTCCGGCTGAATTTTATCGTGAAGATATTTGGTTCTGGGATAGAATTTATTCTCCATCTTTAGAGATTTATTCTTTTGATCTTCAATATCCAGATCAGCGACCCACAAAGCGCTTTACTGCTAAAGCGTGTCTCTTCAGTGTAACTTTTAATGAAGATAATTATTATCAGATAAACCACTCAGCCCAAATTAACATAAACACATCTCAAATAGATTCCCACGTCTGGTATGGACAAAATGAACAGATGCTTGACAACATGGATAATCCTTTGCCAAATAGCTTTTTGTATCACGGTGAAAATAATATGTATGTGAATCTACCTGGTATTCCGGGCATTGAGAATCAGCAAGTTTTACTCGATTATTTTGATGTGACATACTGGCGTGAGTACAAAACTGATACAGATGAAATAAAATTTTCCGAACCTCAAGATGAAGACTTAGGTTTGTTCCAATTTGAATTAGAGAACTTTTCTACTGATCAAGTTTCGGTTTATAAATTAGGGACTAGTTTTATTGAAAATTTACATATAGATTCTTTTTTGGGAAATGGCTCACCACCATTTAAAATATCTTTTCAAGATAGTCTGATAAACCATAATACAAAATACCTGGCTGTAGCTAACGACAATAAGAAACAACCCATTAGAATTATGCCAAATATCCCATCAAGCTTAAGGTCACAAACAAATTTTGCAAAATATATAGTAATAACCTTAACAGATTTTATTGAGAATCCTTCAATTTTACAATTTAAACAAACCTGGGAAGAACAAGGAAAAATTGTAAAAATAGTTGCACTTCAAGATATTTTCGATGAATTCAATTATGGTATTCGTTCTGCACAATCAATTAAAGAATTTATTCAATATGCTTATAATAACTGGAGTGGATCAGGTGTTACACATGTTCTTTTTATGGGAGATGGAATTACTGATGAGAGAGATAACAGTTCCAGTAGAGAGTTTAATCTTATACCATTTAGGAATGTCTGGGTAGAAAAATGGGGTGCAATAGCTAGCGATAATTGGCTGGGATGCATTGTTGGTGATGATCTGGTTCCGGATGTTGCAATTGGAAGGATCAATATTTGGAATGAAGACCAAATTGAAGATGTTGTTAACAAAACGATTCAATATATAGATCAACCAAATTTCGAAGATCTCTGGCATAGTCATGTTACTCTTGCCGCTGGGGGAAATCCGGGAGAGGGCGCTGTTTTTGCAAATCAGTCAGAACTAATCCGCTCATTGTGGATACCAGACGATTATAATGTTAGCCGTGTTTATTGTAACACAGATGGTCTGCCAAATTCTTATGGTGGGAATACAACTGACCTCATCAGCAATATTAACGATGGAACGATCTATTTGCAATTCATGGGTCATGGTGGTGGTCATATTTGGGCAGATTATAATCTGTTGAATATTGCAGATATTGCAACATTTAATAATAATAACTTCCCACTAGTTGCAAGCCTTTCTTGCTATGGATCCGCTTTTAATACTCCTCAAAGTTCTTGTATTGGTGAAGGACTGATATTACAACCTAATCGTGGTGCTATAGGACATATTGGATTTACGGGATATGGTTATTTGATTGCAGATGAAGTCTTCAGCAAACACCTAACAGAAGCAATATTTGATAAACATGTACCTACAATTGGTGAGATCGTAAGTTTTACAAAAGCTAAGTTCTTTGCATCTTACAATTTTTCGGGTGTGGGAGTTGCTCTAACACATGGCTGCGCACTACTTGGTGATCCCATGATCGAACTCATTCTACCCTATGATCAGAAACAAATTGATTTGAATAAATATAATCTAGCAGAAGACGATACATTAGAAATCAGTTCTTATGTGGGACCACAGATCACTAATGGAAAATTTGTTGTGTATGATGAAGATGATTCACAACTTCCTCTAAATCAATATTATCCTTTTGAGAGACCTGCGGTTAATGATACTCTTTCAGTTTTCGATTTTATTGTTCCAGAAAATAATGACCCGATTTATTCACAATATGTTAAGCTCTTTGCTTATGGTGAGGATGGAGAAGTAACAGGTATCACAAATTTCACTGTCGGTCAAGCTGCGATGGTAAATTTGGAAGTTATACCAGACCCACCTGAGGATGGTGATCCCATTAATATTCGGGCTGATTTTTTTGATGAAGACGGATTAGCAGATATCTATTTTGTTCTTGAAAATGATAATTCCACTATTGAGATGATAAATGTGGAGGATCACACTTATCAATTAGCAACCCAAATACCTGCCTATTCTTCCGGTGACAATATTAGTTTCCATTTTAAGATATTTGATGCTATAGGAGATTCTACTATAACTAATTCTGAAACAATAACAGTTGCTGGTCCGGATCTTGTAATCGAGCATTTTGAATTATCTGAATATGAAAATTCGCCTGTAGCGAAGGTTCTTCTTCGGAATTCAGGTTCTACAATGGCAGGTACTTGTAATCTGAAATTGTATGATGTAACAAATGCCCAAGTATTATTAACCACTATTCAAATTGATCCGCTAAACGTTCTAGCAAATAGATGGGAGTATATTCCTATCCCGCTTCTTAATGGAGAGATTGAATTTAAAGCTATTGTAAATGAAAATGAAGAATCTTTTTCAGAAATAAATATTTCTAATAATACGATCTATTCTGATAGTTATTCGATAAATATGTTTGAAGTTGGAGGTTCGGGAACAGTAGTTTCTGCCTTGAGTCTTGATGATAATTTACTTTGTGAGTTTCCACAGGATTTTTTAGCAGAACCTGCAATTTTTTACATAAACTCAATAATTACAGAGGAACCTATAGATCAACCTGATATAAATCCGATCTTACCCGCGAACCTAACCGAATCTTTCTGCTATGAAATTGGAACCCTCA
>JAVCCD010000333.1 GCA_030765665.1 Candidatus Tenebribacter mawsonii
CACATTGATCTCACCCGCTTTTTCTAAAGCGATTCTAGTAAGAATCGGACCAATTATTTCAAAGAATATACAGGTTGCTGTTACAGTTGTTAAGATCACAGTTCCAATATGATCACCAGTTGTTATCTTGGTCCCATTAACAGTTTCCATCAAATTCCCAAGTCCGGCAAATTCACTCTTCACCATTAGTGCAAGTCCAATTGCTACACCAGCCTGTGATAGAATTCCAAGCCCGATATAATTCTTAATATTCTTATCTACTTTACCAATTATTGCACCCAATCTGGAACCTAAAATTAAACCTGAAGAACGGCTGATAACATAGATCACACCAATCAATCCAAGTGAAGGTAAGGCATTAATATGTAAATTTGCTCCTGCCAATGTGAAAAAGAGAATGAACAATAACGGCATGAATGAACGCATACTATTTTGGATTTTGCTTACAAGTGAACTTGGCTGAGTATTGATAATGAAGACACCGATTATCATCACAGTGAGAATTATGGAAGTATGTAAGATCTGAGAGAAACCGCAGGCGGTTAAAATAAACCCGAAAACCAAGATCGGAATATCATCAGAATTTCTTAATTTACTCACAAGTAATGAGAAAATGTATCCAATTACACCACCCAGAATAAAACTGAATGCGATTTCCTTTAATGGAATAAGTATCGTTGTTGCCAGTCCGGCAGAAACTGCTCCGGTACTATGCATCAAAATATTCTTAGCAATGGCAGCCGAGAATCCGAAAATTATTATTCCCAAGCCATCATCAAAACCAACAACTGCAAAAAGTGCTTTTGTTAGGTTTCCTTTTGCTTTATATTCCTGGATAACAGCTACAGTTCCGGCAGGTGCACTAGCCGGAGCAACCGCAGCAAACAACATGGAAAGTGGAAGATTTTTAGTAAATAGGAATAATACGATAAAAACTATAATGTAAGCTGCAAAAGATTCAAACAGGATAACATAAACCATCCCGCTACCTAATCTCTTCAGTGATGAAAACTTGAGTTCCATTCCAATACTTAAGGCAACAAAACCCAAAGCTATATTTGTGATGAAAGATAAATTCTGCTGCATTGGTGTGGAAAGTAGATTTAGAAGAGAATGACCCAGAACAACTCCAAATATCATAAACCCAATTATGGAAGGAAGCCTGAGGAATTTCATATTTTTCCCGAAATAATAACTTAGAATAATTATGAAACCTACCAGTAATAACACCGGTAAAACAAAACCATTTTCAAATGTTCCTGATGAATGCATGTTAGATTTCCAGAGAACCGATTAAATATTCAATGTTTTGAACGAAGAAAATAGTGCCATTATTATTCTTGTTTTTTATGATTTCCGTTAAACTATTTTTTAGATCTGCAATAAATTCAGATTCCACAGTTACTGTAATAATGCGGCAAAAATCATTTCTATCAGTTTGCATAAAACTGGAAAAAAGCGGCATGTGATAAAGATATCTGCTGGCATTGGAAGCTTCTACAATTGCTATATTACTACCTTCAGATTCAGTCAGCACATTGAGGATATCTTCAAATTTATTTTCATCCTGAATGATCACAGTTACTAATTTATATCTATTATCCTGCGTACTATCTTTTGCTTTGTTAGTGTGACGAATGATGCTTTTTCTGATATTCTCAATGTCTTTTGCATTTATTAAACGACTGATATTTTCATCTTTACGCAGATATTGTGAGATAAAGGATAATAAGCGAACATGCTCTTTTTGTTTTTTTGCAGGAGCTATTATGAAGACAAATACAAACGTATCTTTTTTATCAATAGCACCAAATTCAACACCTTCTTTGGAAACATATAATCCCAGCACAAAATCATCAATGCCATCCAATCTACAATGCGGAATAGCTATCCGGGAAGAAATCGCTGTTGATCCCATATCTTCTCTTTCTGCCAATGCTTTGTAGATATCCTCTCCAGAAATTTTATTTAGGGTTGGATTCTTCTTTGCCAAGTTAGCTATATTTTTTAAAATGCTTTCTTTATCTTCTTTTTGAGAACTGACTTCAATACATTCTGGCAATAAAATTTGTTCAATATCCATAAGTTTACCTCCTACTTTTTGAACCATCTTTATTTTTTTATTTAAATGTCAATAACAGAAAAACTTTAGAGTTAAATTAGTAATTGTGAAAAGTATACCCATTCTTTGACTCCGTTCAGGATGACTAAAACAGGTGATTGTATTGAAATTTAATGTATATTAAGATTGTTATTGAATATTTTATCTTTTCCCATTTAATGTAAAATCAAACACTCTTTAATATCTGCTCTACATTATAAAATACTTCATCTGGCTCAAGTTCTGCTAAAGCGTCTGCATCATTAACTCCCCATGCAACAGCTCCGCAAGGCATACCAATTTTTTTAGAGGCAAGCATATCACGCATTTCATCACCAATATAAATTGCATCTTCTTTATTAATCCCGCTCAATTTTATTACTTTTTTCAGTTTGGATTCTTTACCAAATACAGAAACCCCGCCTACAAAATGATCATTCATTTTTATTAGATCATCACCTAGAACTTTACTTATGTTTGCCTTAGAATTTGTACTAACAATTGCGATTTTATGATCTAATTTCTTTAAGGTACGAAACATATTTTCAATTCCGTCAAATAATTTAATTTCTTCAATATTTTCACTCATCATATTGCGCATAAATGTAGAAATTCTAGGAACTTTATAAAGTGGGATCTTCAAATATTTTAAAAAGCTTAAAGAATCTAATTTGCGAAGATATTCCAACTCATTTTTATCAATTTTTGTTAGATTGAACTTTTCTGTCACCACATCCATCATTTTAATAAACCATGGGAAAGAATCAGCCAAAGTTCCATCAAAATCAAATATCACTAATTTATATTTCATAATTTTTCCTTTTTGAATAAAAAGCAAATTCACTTGATTTGGTGTCAATGTTTTTAACTAACATTTGGTGCAATTCTAAAAAAGATAATTTGACAAATCACAAGCTCTTAGGTAATTAGATAATCGTCTAAATAAGGAGAAAATATATCAAAATATGATTAATGATAAAGTGTTCAAAGCTCTTTCGGATGCGAATAGACGAAAGATTATTGATCTCTTGAAAAAGAGGGAAATGACTGCAGGTGAGATCGCTGGAAACTTCAATATTTCCAAGCCAACTATCAGCGAGCACTTAAAAACATTAAAAAATGCTGATCTTATCGAATCTGAAAAAAACGGACAGTATATCACATATTTTCTAAATACTAGTGTGCTGGAAGATTTTCTTTCTTATATGATAACGATTTTTGGAAAAAAGGAGAATGACGATGAAAAATAAATTTTGGTTAAGTATAATCATAATAATCGTACAAATAGCATTAGCAATTTATCTCAGTTCATTTATTGCTAATGATGCAAGGATACCCAGCCACTGGAATTTTCGCGGAGAAATCGACGGTTACTCAGATAAATGGACGGCAATTTTATTATTTCCTGGAATTAATATTTTTCTATTATTATTCATGCTGGTTCTACCTATAATTTCTGTTCGTTATAGAGAAACCCCAGAAAGATTTTCCCGCATGGTGCCGATTATCAACAATATTATCATTTTCTTTTTTGCGGTAATACATATTTATACCTTACTCATTGGCGCTGAATTAGTATCCGATAGTGGGTGTTTTATTTATTATGCTCTTGGTTTAATGTTCATTCTATTAGGAAATATCCTCCCAAAAATGCCATCTAGCTTCTATATTGGGATTCGTACTCCCTGGACTCTCTCCTCAGAATTTGTTTGGCGTAAAAC
>JAVCCD010000210.1 GCA_030765665.1 Candidatus Tenebribacter mawsonii
GTAACAAAAGCTAATACGCCATAGCCGCAGCTCAGGCTTCGGAATGAAAAGAAATAGTAAATTTGAAAATGAATTTTCAAATCAAAAATAATGAAAAATAGCGGCAACAGCGCATAGCCAGCACGTTGGCAACAATTTTGAGACCAAATCATAAAGTATGAAAATCAAACTAGTACTATTGACAACATTCCTTACGTTACTATTTTTAGGCTGTGAGAATAAGGAAAATTACATTATACCTGTTGACTTTGAAAAATACGAGAAAGATTATATTCCTGGATTAACTCAAAAAGGAAGCCAAGATATCCAGTCCAGACAATGGGAAGAGGTGTCAGAAAATACCATAGGAAAAGAATTGCCAGACTTAATCATTGTAGACCAAACTAACCATGAAATAGAATTAAGAAGTTTAATAAATGAAAAAACACTAGTGGTTTTGACTGGAGCTCATTGTGGTTGGGGAATGGAAGGACTTACAAATGACTTGCCACATGCTTTGAAAAAATTACAGGAAGATAAAATAGAAATTGAAGTTATTTGTCTTTTTATCAAAGCAGACTCTGATGATGAAGACATTGAGCTGTTCAATACAAAATTTGATGAATTGAAATCTTTCTATCCAAACATTTATGTTATTACTGAAAAAGAATCAAAAAGACTAAATGTTTTTGCAAATCCAACAAGAATGTTAATTAACAAAGACAAATCAGTTTGTAGTATTGGACTTGGAGTTTCGACCCCAGAAAGACTTTTTGAAGAATTAAAAAAACAGTTGCCAACAAACGCTCAAAAATAATTGCCGTGACAGAAATAACATCAACATTTACAGTCCGTTTCAAGTCTGGTTTAAACAGTCAAGAAACTACTTCGCAAGCGGCAACTATTCTTAGCGCAATACGTTGGCAGCAAGTGAAACAAACATCTCTGCAAATAATGAAAGTTTACAAATATGGAACTGAATAATACTCAATTAATAAATTTTAGAGAAAAAATTAAATTCTCAAATGAGGATAAAAGGAAGTATCAAGCTCAAATAGATAATTTAATAAGTTCAATTCAGACAAAAATAAATGAACATACAGATACAAATGTTCTGAAAGTTCTTCAAGCAGGTTCATGGAAAAAAGGAACAATAATTAAGAAGATGGATGATAATCCTGTCGATATTGATTTAATTTTTTTCTTAAATATCGATATATCAAATTATGAAACATTTCAAGAAATAAATCAGGTAATGATTCCCATTTTGAAACTGATATATCCAAATAAAAATGACGACGACTTTTGGGACAATCCTAAGACTGCTGGTCTAGAGTTTATTTCTTCTGGTTTAAATGTGGATATTGTTCCTGTTAGAGATACTAATATAGAAGATTATGTGCAACAACCAGATATTAATAACAATAATTTTTTCACTTCACCTAAAAATCAACTGAAGTTTATTTCTGAAAGAAAAGAGGCAAATTCAAGTTATTCAACAATAGTTAGAATTTTAAAGAAATGGAAAAACTTTCAAGAGCTAAAACTATCCTCATTTGCCATTGAACTTATAGTTGCTCATCTAGATATAAACATTGAAGTTGAAACTACTATTGAAGAATCATTATTAAGGTTCTTTAAGTTTGTAGGGCAAAAAACTTTCCCAGTAATAACTTTTAGTGCTCCATATGGTACTTATAAAAGTGATAATAGCTGTATCTATATTGCTGACCCAACATATAATGAGAATAATGTGACCAAATTTATCAGTGAGGATGATTGGGAAAATACAAGAGAAAAAGCAGATACTGCTTTTGATACAATTTTATTAGCTGATGAAGAAGAATTTATAACGTCTACGACTGAATTGTGGAAAGAAATATTTGGAGGCGAATTTAACATTAATGAATAACAGGAATGACGGAAACAGATATAAAAAAGCTCTATAAAGCAATAGCAGCAGATTTTAAAATTATAACTCGTAAGACTGAATTGTGGACACTAGATTATTGTGAAGAAATTCTTTACGATATAAGAGTCATGTTAACTAATGGTTTTCTTGATAAAATCTCTTTGATACTTGATAAGCCTAAATACACACCATTTAAAGTAAAACAGTTTAAAATTGGTACAACAGATAGAGTGGTAAATGAAAGACCTGGTGGAAATGACTGGGAAAAAGGAGATGGAGATAGGTTGCATGTAGTACTGAATTATAGTTCTTCATGGGAATCAAAAACAAATGAAGACAAAGTATTATTTCAAAGACAGAATTTGAAAAATAATTGGGTATCAACTTCAATTAACACAAATTTTACAGAATTACAGAAAACAGTAACCAGAAAATATAGCACTGGAACTCACGGAATAGATAGATTAGATTTTAATTAAATGGAAAAAAAAGAAAATATTAAAAACGAAATTTGGAATTTGCATCGCAAAGCTGACCAGACTAGAACTATGCATGGGCATATAAAAGACTATTTCTCAATTTCCTCAAAGATAATTCTAGGTTATGTTTCAATAGGGTCGGCTATTGTTGCTATGTTGATTTTTGCAGATATAGAAGAAGATACTCAGTTTTTGATAGGTATTGCATCTGCTAGTATTTTTGTTATTGGCTTAATCCCAACAACTTTCTCATTTGAAAGCAAAATTATAGAAAGAGGAGTTGCGGTTAAATTGTGGGGGACTTGGATTCGAACTGCTAGTAATTTTTGTAACACAGAAATCGATACACTTGATGATGTGGATGCAAAAGAAAGAGCTAATGAAGTGGTTGAAGGGTATAAAACAATAATGAATGAGACTCCTTCTATTCCAGATAGAAAGTTTAATAGATTAAAGCAGAAGCACCTTCAAAAGATAGAAATATCAAAAGCTTTAGATAAAAAACCCTTTACAAAGATTAAAACAATTAAGTCAGATTTAAAAGCTAAAAGTGACAAGGTTACATTGGCATAGAAACACCAGCTGCCAACAATATATAAAAATAATAGCCGAAATAGTAGTATATTCAGGGGTTGTAGCACGCTACAACTTCTTACAACTTGACAGGTAAGTGCCACGCAATCGGCTACTATTCTTATACTGGACGTTAGGTGTTATATTATGAGAAATACCATGATGAAAATAATGATTACAATGATTATTAGTTTTTTAATCGCAAGCGGATGTAATTCCCAGAACAATGAATCAAAGACGACATATGCGTCAGACACCTTGAAA
>JAVCCD010000058.1 GCA_030765665.1 Candidatus Tenebribacter mawsonii
ATTATAATATGAAAAGTGTTATTGATCTGGGTGTTTCAAAAACATGGGAAGAGCAAACAGATACAGATTTCAGGCTTGCTTCAGATGAATTTGATCTAAAAAATACAGGAATTTATTATTTTGTAAAAGATCTTGGATTATATGGAAGATTTGATGCTAACTCACATTTCTTCGATGAAACTCAATATAGCTCAGATAAATTCTATTATCAGAAATTTGATGAAAATGGCATAGCGCTGAATGATAGCGTATATTCTGATAATGTACAGACAAAATCATCCTTCTTCCCGATAGAATTAAAAGAGGGAATTGGAATTAATTATAGGATATTGAATCTTTCCAGAGCGAATTTGAGTTTTAGAGCCGGTTTTGGAATAAGACAATCGTTTAATGAAGATGTTTTTGTTTATAATGATGAAGAAATAGATATTTATGATCCAGCTTCTAAAAAAACATTTATTGATGCTGCTGGGGTTGAACATAGAAAATACTTTGAATTAGCTTCAACCAATACAACAGGAACCGAGTTATCACTAGTCGGTAATTTCCAGTTACCATTTAATTTAACATACGCTTCAGACGCGGATTTCTACTTTCCATTTGATGAGAACGATGAATATACATTTGAATGGGAAAATTCTTTTAACTTAAATTTATTTAAGCATATATCTCTTGATTACAAATTTAATTTAGAAAAGTTAAGCGTAGATTCTGGGAAAGATTATCTGGTTAGAGAGCACAGCCTGTTTTTAAGAGTAACATATTTCTTGAGATAATATGGAATATAGAGAACAATCATTATTCTTTGATGGAGAGCTAACAAAGCATACTGTACCTGCTTTGAGCTATAACTTTGCTCAAGTCAAAAATCAATTAATTGTTACACTTGATCTACGAATGGTCACAAAAATAGATAGTGCAGGTATTGCATTTATAGATGAGATGCTGTTGCAATTAGACCTCGAACCAGGCAATTCTTTATACATGAATGAGATAGTGAAAACCGCTTATAATACATTTACATCAGTAGGAATTAAACAAGCAAAAATTGTAGTAAAAGAAGATCATTTTACTCGTTTAGGTTCAGCATTTATAATCTTTTTAAATTCAATAAAAGATGGTATTTCTTTGATCGCTGATATCTCTTACTGGTCATTTGTCGGAATTTTTAATAAGAAAGGACAGCGTAAGGGGTCTGTTATTCAACAGGCTTTATTCATCGGAGTAGATGCACTGGGAATAATAGCATTACTTTCGATGATACTCGGTTTGATATTAGCTTTGCAATCTGCAGCCCAGTTGCGACAATTTGGCGCAAATATATTTGTTGCTGATCTTATGGGAGTTTCAATGGTGACAGAGATGGGACCTATTCTCACAGCTATAATTTTAGCAGGTAGAAGTGGCTCATCAATAGCCTCAGAAATTGCTACTATGAAAGTTACAGAAGAGATCGATGCACTTAAAATGATGGCAATCAATCCCATTCGATATATTGTTGTGCCCAAATTCCATGCTATCACAATTTGTATCCCGCTTTTGGTAACAGCATCAACATTGATCGGAATATTTGGAGGACTGATTATAGCTGTTACTTATCTTGAATTGAGTGCTACTGTTTTTGTTAATCGCATATTCGAAGTATTAACCTTTAGAGATGCTATTATTGGTTTGGGAAAAAGCTACTTCTTTGCCTGGGTTATTGTAATAATAGGAAGTTATTACGGATTCAATGTGAAGGGTGGTGCAGAAGGTGTTGGTAAGGTTACTACTCAAGCTGTAGTAGCTTCAATTTTCTGGGTGATAATATTGGATGCGATCAATAGCTTGATCTTCTATTTTAAGATATGAAAAAACCAATAATTTCTATTAAAAATCTTGTTGCAAAATATGGTGAAGAGACCATATTAGACAAAATATCAATGGATATATTTCCTCAAGAAGTAACAGTTATTTTAGGAGGCAGTGGTTGTGGGAAGACAACATTGATTAAAAATATTCTCAAACTCTATAATCCCTATTCCGGATCTGTTAAAATATTTGATGAAGAAGTTACTACAATGGATGAACAGGAATTTGATGATATCCTCAGTAAAATTGGTATGTTGTTCCAAAACGGAGCACTTCTTAATTCATTAAGTATTTATGATAATGTAGCTATACCACTGGAACAGCATACAGCATTACCAAAAAAGATAATTGATAAAATGATAAAAGTAAAATTGGATCTTGTTAACTTGAGTCATGCAGTGAATATGATACCTTCAGAGCTTTCTGGAGGAATGAAAAAAAGAGCAGCTTTAGCCAGAGCTATTGCTCTTGATCCTGATATCCTGATCTGTGACGAACCCTCTGCTGGTCTTGACCCGTTGACCAGTGCAAATTTGGATGAATTGATTCTGAAACTGAAAGATCTTCTTAATATGACGATCGTAATTGTAACACATGAACTTGCCAGCATTCATCGTATTGCAGATAGAATTATTTTTTTGGATAACGGGAAATTGCTATTCAGCGGTACTTTAGAAGAAGCAAAACAGACAGATATTGTCGAAGTGAGAACCTTCTTTGAAGTAGGTACTTTTTAATACTTATGATAATGAAAAGGAAGAAGTTTTTATTAGATGAAAATCTGTGTAAATTAACTAAATGTCTTCGTTTGCTAGGATATGATGCAGTAATTCCCCAAAGTATCAGTATAGACAAAAAGGTATCTCTTTGCCAAAAAGAACGCCGGATATTCCTAACAAAAAGTAAAAAAATAGCTAACAGAAAAGATAAATTCCATAGAATATTAATCAAGAATGTAAACTATGATAAACAATTACAAGAAATCCAAAATCTTGTCGATTTTGAGGAGAGTGAGTTGTCCTCCAGATGTCTAGTATGCAACAACAGATTACAAACGATAAATGCAGAAAAAACCGAATGCCTAATTCCAAAAAATGTAAGGCTCAACTTCTCCGATTATAAAATTTGTAGAAAATGCGGAAAGATATATTGGAAAGGCTCACATTTCGTGGCTATGAAAAGCAAACTTAAGAATTTATTGACAGCATAAGTTCTAAAATTTTAAAAACATTATAAGATTTTGTTAATTATTAATTATATATTGGATTTTCCATTATCAGGGGGGAATGTGAAAACTTGGATTTTAATTCTGTTAATTTTGTTTTTAACAGGATATGCTTTTACGCAGGAAACTTCATCGGTTCAAGATTCTATTGGTGTTGAAGCCAACATACTTGATCGCCCAACTAATCTATCTGCAAAAGCGCTGAATGATCACACGATCTCCTTACGATGGCATAGCTCAAAAGAAGATATCATTGGCTATATTCTTCTCAGAAAAAGAGGTAATGAAAATTTTATCGAAGTGCTCAAATTAGAAAAAGATAAAACTTTCTTTGTTGATGAAAAATTAACTTTCAATGTAAAATACTCTTACAAAGTTCAAGCATATAATGACATTATGAGATCTGAATTTTCTGATGAGATCACGCTTTCTACAATATTTCCCAGACCAGCAAAACTGATTGTAAAACCCATTGATGATCAATCGGTTAAATTAAATTGGCAGGATAATTGCGATTTTGAAACCGGTTCTATTATTGAACGGAAGAGCATGAATACAGAATATCTGGAGATTGACAAAGTAACAGCTGATGAGACGGAATACTTCGATGAAGGTTTAACGGTCGGAGAGAAATATTATTATCAGATAAAGTGTGAAACTGAATTTAACAGATCTTTAGCATCAGATGAGACCACAGTTGAAACAGAGTTCCCAGCACCTGAAAATTTTAATGTTACAGCACTTGATGACCAATCAACTCGCCTGACATGGGAAGATCAATATGGATATGAAAGTGGTTTTAAAATTGAAAGAAAATCTGGTAACACTGAATTTGAGGAGATAGCAGTTGTAGCCGCAGATACTCGTTATTTTGTGGATAGTAAACTAGAAGATGGAAAAACATATACCTACGTTATAAAAGCCTTTACAGATGTTAATCAATCACGTCCAAGTGTTGCTGTTTCGGCAGAACTTTCATTTCCAGCCCCTCAAAAACTATTTATTGATGTCTTGAATGATCACTCTGCTAAACTTTATTGGGAAGATAGGTCTGCGCTAGCGCATGAATATGTTCTAGAAAGAAAGGTGAGTGAGGGTGAATATGAAATATTGGTCAAACTTGGAAAAGAGGAGAGAGATTATCTGGATGAGGAGATGCAACTTGGTGATGAATATACTTATCGAATCAAGGCACTTTCTAAAATCAGTGAATCAGAATATTCCAATGAAGTAGGAACAAAAACTGATTTTCCTGGTCCAGAAAATTTATATGCCGAAAATATTGATGATGAATCACTCAGATTGTATTGGGAAGATAACTGTACGTTTGAGACGGGTTACAAACTGGAAAGAAAAGTTAGCGGAGGTGAATTTAAGGAAATTGCGACATTAGATGCAAACACCACTTTTTTCTTGGATTCGGATCTAACATATGATACTGTATATAATTACAGAGTAATTGCCTTTACTCCTGTATCCCAATCAGCCTATTCTAATATTTTATCTGCAAAAACAATTTTCCCTGAGCCAACTTATCTATCCATACTTGTCTTAGATGATCAATCATTAAAACTATCATGGGTGGATAACTGTACTTTTGATACTGGTTTTAAGATCGAACGAAAAAGTGGGAAAGATGATTTTGTAACAATCAAACAGCTTCCTGCAACTGCAGATTCATATTTGGATGAAAGGCTGAAATATGGGACCCAGTATATCTACAGGATTGCAACAATTACAAATTCCAATTCATCAGATTACTCTACAGAAATCATTGCCAAAACAGTTTTCCCTGCTCCTTCTTATTTAAGCTCGGAAGTTCTCGATGATCGAACTGCTACTGTTTACTGGGAAGATAATTGTTCTTTTGAAACGGGTTATGAAATAGAAAGAAGAGCTGAAAATGATGAGTTTACAACACTTGTAAAACTTCCAGCAAACTCAACTTCCTATACAGATGTTAATGTTAAATTTGAAAATACATATTATTACAGAGTTCAAGCTACAACTCAGATCAACGGATCCGATTTTTCTAATGTTGAATATTTAAATACTATATTTCCACATCCTTCCAATCTTAGTTCTGAGGTTGTTTCTGCTGGAAAGATTATACTGAATTGGGATGATAACTGCTATTTTGAAGATGGCTATAGAGTTGAAAGAAGCCAAAACGGTTCCGATTTCAAAGTGATAAAAAATGTTAATTCGAATATCACAGAATTTATAGATAAAGATCTTAGTTACAATATAAATTATACCTACAGGGTTCTTGCTTTCACTGCACTGAATGTATCTCACTATACAAATTCAACTTCCAAATACTATGGCTTAATCACTCCAGGAAGTTTTAGAATAACAATCCTTGCTGATCGACAGGTGAAGCTAAAATGGAACGATAATAGTAAAATTGAAGAAGGTTTCAAAATTCAAAGAAGAACAGATAATTCAGAATTTAAAACAATTGCCGCAATTGCAGCAAATACAGAGTCTTACATTGATGCTAATACTGAGATCCATCAAAAATATTATTATCGGATCTATAGTTATGTTGGAAGGAATAATTCACCAAAATCCAAACATTTCTCTGCTATTTGTCACTTTGGTAAATTGCGTGTTCCTCAAGATCATCAGACCATTCAAGCGGCAATTCGTTCTGCTGTTTCGGGAGATGTAGTAATTGTACAACCAGGTATTTATAAAGAAAATATTGATTTTGAAGGTAAGAATATAACTGTATGCTCTAAATTTCTTGAAACCCGTGACAGATCCTTCATTAACTCAACTATTATTGATGGGAAGGGTTCAAGCAGTGTGGTCAATTTTAATAGTGAAGAAACTGATGAAGCAAAACTGGTTGGTTTCACAATCCAAAATGGAATTGGTAACGTGCACCGCGGAGGTGGTTTATTCATATATAATGGCAGTCCGACTATCAGTGATTTGATCGTGAAAGATAATTCTGCTGAAAAATTCGGTGGAGGACTCTATCTCTACAATTCCAATTCTAAAATTGAAAATATCGTAATAATGAATAATTCATCACTAGGAACAAAACACGGGTATGGTGGTGGAATTTACTTAAGCAACTCAAATCCAACCTTGAGTAAATTAGAAATCATAGATAATAAAGCCAACAACTTCGGCGGTGGTATTTATGTGTACAACTCCAACCCAGAACTCAATGATTGCGTTGTAGCTGGCAATGAAGCAATGGGAACAGAATTCGGTTATGGTGGAGGAATCTATACTCAGTATTCAACCTCTTCCTGGCGTAATCTTACTATTGCCGATAACTCTGCCAAACATGGTGGGGGTGTTTATTGCAATAGTTTTTCAAACCCTAAAATTTATAGTACCATAATCTGGAACAACAATCCTCAGGAAGTATGTTTTCATAAATTTGGCGATATCAAAATGACTCTAAGTTATTCTAATATAATGAATGCAGAAGATGGTTTTAAAACAAATAATAATGGTTCACTTTTCTTTAAAATGGGAGTAATAAATTCTGATCCCAAATTTAAAGATGCAGCCAATAGAGATTATAATTTACTCGCAGAATCTCCCTGTATAGATGCCGGAGATCCGTCGGAGGAATTTTTAGATGCCGATGGGTCCAGATGTGATATGGGAGCTAAATAGGATTTAATGAATATATAATTCGGGAGGAATTTTAGATGACGAAAAGAACAAAAATTACATTATTTATTATCTGTATGATCATATTAATGAGTAGTAATATTTATGCCCAGATCTTTCAAAGACAAATATTCACAGGTTTGCATAACAATGCGACTAAACTGATTGGTGGTGATGAAGATGATAGCTCAGTTAGGCTTCTATCAGAATTTAACGGAGGATATTATTTTACTCGTAAGATCGGAGTTGGAATTGAAGCCGGCTATGGTTTTGTTACAGTGCGTGATAAAGATCAAGTTTTAGAGGTGATGAGGCATTTGGTTTCCAAAGAGGATGCTCCCTTTAAAACAACCTTTATCCCTATCTCTGTTTTTGGACGCTATAATCTTATCAAGGATCAGAACTGGATACCGTATCTTACTGCCGGAATGGGTGTAATGATGTGGAATTGTGAAAACACAGAAGCTTATACAGATAAGGATACTCTTCTTGTTTCATCCGGTACTGAGTTGTTTTCTGGTAATAATTTTATGGCAAGTATTGGAGGTGGAATTGAGTGGGAGATCTCCCGTACGGTTGGCATAGATTTCGGTATAAAATATCAAAGAATATTTAATCAGACCCAAGATATGTCGGGCGAATCTACAACTGATTTGGGAAGACCAGATATCCAAACTGGAAATCTCTCTGCAGGATTTGGAATTACTTTGCGCTTTGGTGGTTGGAGAGATTCCGATGGTGATGGAATTGAAGACAAACTTGATAAGTGCCCGTTTGTACCGGAAGATTTTGATGATTTCGAAGATGAAGACGGCTGTCCTGATTACGATAATGATGGTGATGCTCTTGCCGATTCAGTTGAAACTAATACAGGCGTGTTCATCAGTGCAGATAGTACTGGAACAGATCCCAATGTAGCTGATACCGATATGGATGGCGTTAATGATTATGATGAGGTCTATACTTACAAAACTGATCCTAATTCAATTGATACAGATGGTGACAGTCTAAGTGACGGTGATGAGATTAATAATTACCAAACTGATCCTAACTCAATGGATACAGATGATGATAACTTGAATGATGGTGACGAGATATTTATTCATCAGACTGATCCAAAAAATGCAGATACCGACGGTGATGGCTTCTTGGATGGAGATGACAAATGTCCGTTAGAGCCAGAAACATTTAACGGCTTCCAGGATGCTGATGGTTGTCCCGATAAAAAACCGGAAATCATATTTGAGAAGAAGTCACCTATTATTCTTGATGGCGTGAACTTCAAGATTGGAAGCTCAGAATTGACCGATGTGGCTAAGAATATATTGGGTAAGGTTGTTAGAACACTTAAAGATTACAAAGATATGCACCTTGAGATCAGCGGGCATACAGATAGTTCAGGTTCCAGAGGACTCAATATGAAGTTATCCAGAAAAAGAGCTGAATCTGTACGCCGTTACTTAATCAATCAAGGTATTAAAGAACATAGATTACGTGCTATTGGGTTAGGTCCTGATCATCCGGTAACTTCCAACAAAACTAAAGAAGGACGTGCTAAAAATAGACGTATTGAGTTCTTCAGAACAAAATAATCTAGAAAATAAGTAATAAATTAAAAAGGATCCGGTTTTCAGGGTCCTTTTTTTGTAGCTATTGTGGAACACAAATGTGCTTTTTTGGGGATAGTTATTTTTTTGTATATCAGATCAAATTACTTCATTCTTAATTTTATACATTCGTAACCCTTATCGTATAAGAAATTATGATTTAATAACGACATGCTATAATTCATAATATATATGGAACATCGATTGCAATACTATTCTTTGTTATATATTTTAAAAATAGATTAGTAATACTTGACGTTAATTGACATATAGTAAAAAAATTAAACTATAATACAAAAAGGAATGTGTTGATGAGTAATGATAGTCTAATCAGGATATTTAAATTAAGAAATCCAATCCGTGATTATGAGTGGGGTTCAAAAACTTTTATTCCCAATCTCATGAGTGAAGAAACAGTAGCAGAGGAACCGCAAGCGGAGATGTGGATGGGGACTCACCATCTGGCATCTTCACGTATTAAGATTGATGGCAAAGAGGAATCATTACTTCAGATCATAAGTGTTGATCCTCTAATAATGCTGGGAGAGAAAGTTGCGGCTAAATTCAATAACGAGTTGCCATTTCTATTAAAAGTGTTGGCGGCTGCCAGTCCTCTTTCCATTCAAGCTCACCCAAACAAAATCCAAGCAGAAAAAGGTTTTAAGCTTGAGAATAAAAAACATATTCCCACCGATTCTGCATTAAGAACTTATAAAGATAGTAATCATAAACCAGAGCTAATTTGTGCGCTGACCAGTTTTGAAGCTCTATGTGGATTTCAACCAATAGAGGAAATAATAGAGAGATTTAATTACTTAGGCTTAGAAGAGCATATCCCACAAATTAAAGAGAGTGATTCTGATTCTGCAAATTTAAAAAAAATATTCTTGAATTTAATGAGAGAGAATAATGATGAACAGTCGAAAAGGATAAGTATAATAATCAACAAATTAGCGATGGCGAAAGCAAGAAACGAGAAAGAGATTTCAATATTTAAATGGATTTCAAGACTGGCAGCAATTTATCCATCTGATATGGGAGTCTTTTCTCCTCTTTTTTTGAATCTAGTAAAATTGAAACCAGGAGAAGCTTTTTTTATAGAATCAGGTGTTTTACACTCATATTTAAACGGTTGTGGAGTAGAGATCATGGCTAATTCTGATAATGTTCTGCGGGGTGGTCTTACTTCTAAGAAAGTTGATATACCTCAGCTGACACAAACCCTTGATTTCTCGTCTAATGGCTTGCAGAAAATCGAACCAGAAAAAGTAAATAATGAAGCTACTTACAAAGCCGTTGTAACTGAATTTCAACTCTCGAAGATAAATGTTACAAATAACCAGCCATATATAAATGATGATTTCTTCAGTGCTGAAATCTTGCTATGTACAGGGGGAGAAGGGATGATAAGTTGGTCAGAATCATCTCTTGAAATCAGTTCGGGAGAATCAGTATTTATTCCTCAGGCTATTGCTGAATATTCGATCAAGGGAACGCTGGAACTGTTTCGAGCAGTTGTGCCAGTTTAAAACAAGTACAAAATAAGGAAATTAGAAAATGAAATTAAAAGAATTCTTAAAAGTTATTAAAGCACCGATCCTGATATTTGGTGGTATGATCATCATCTTTTCATTGATCTCATACTTCTTCGGTTTTCAGATTACACTGGTTAAAGATATGGGACTATTTACCATGGCCATCTACGATATCCTTTACCATTTGGACCTAACGCACGATTTCACGATCGCTTCACTATTTATGAGTTTTGTTATTCTTATTTGCTCATTCACTTTTTTTCTTATGGGCTGGGGAGATAGAGAAAAATTGAAGATTACTTTTGCACAGCAGGTAATTATGAAGCTGTTCAGCGGTATAATGCTACTGCTCTCAGTGGATGAAATCTTGAATTTGAAATTTAAGATGGGGCAGAATATTGAATATATTACTGGTTTTATGAAAGGAACCAGACTTGAGAATCTTGGTTACTCTTGGCTTCTAGTCTATCTGCCATTTGCTCTAATTGGAACTATCATTTTTAGCATCTTTTTCAATAAACTTATTAAGAGTATCAGGAACATCAGGCAGCGCAGTTTTGCCTATCGCTACCTGTTATCTGTTATTATCTTGGTGTCTGTGTATTACCTGCTAATACTTTATAGAGCTTATTTAATTTGGTCAGGAAATTCTTTAGGATTTATGCTCTATATCGAGGAGTTTAGTAAACTTGGTATGATCTTTGCTGTTTATGGATTAGTACTGAGTGTCTCAGATAATTATAATTTATAAGTATTGTATACAACAAGAATGGGATTATTAATACGGAATCCCATTCTTGTAAATTGTAAGAACTCAGAATTATTTCTAATGTATTACCATTATTCTATTTAAATTCCTGCATCTTTCTAATCTTTTTCAGCATTCTTCTCTACTTTTTGGTAATACACACTGCTTCGATTTACACTCAATAATTCACATTGCCGACTGATTGATAAGGTCTCATTATCACATTCTACAAGTCCGGTTCTTTCCCGAAGATTTGTTTG
>JAVCCD010000160.1 GCA_030765665.1 Candidatus Tenebribacter mawsonii
ACTAGCCGGTTTGACCTGAAGCACCTTCTAATATCTTCTCAATTTTCTTCTCCGAATTAAATAATTTCTTTTCTCTGAAGTCATTCTTAATAACCCCTAATAAATGCTTATATTTTTCTGAATTATCATCCATTTCATCGTAAGGTTGTAGCTTAATTAAAATACTTTTACTGAAAAAATAATCTATTACAGAGATGTCATCTTGAGAATTAACAATTAATAACTGTAAAGCAGAATTTACACTTCGGTAACTAATAGGTAAAGGTTGGTTGAGAAGATTTTCTTTTTCCCATTTCTCAACGAAAGCAACTAATATTTCTTTAAATTTCAAAATACTTGTATTAAAATTTATATGCTTACTTTTAAAATTTTCGATAAGTTTTTCTATGTAGATATTCTCAGGCTTCAATTCGATAATATCACTTCGATCCAACACTTTCGGGCTTAATTCAAAAGTTGTCGCATCAGTGTTTATTGTTGCAAAGAAATAAATATTATCACTAAGTTTTATTTCAAGTGGTGAATTAGGAAAAGTTAATTTCTTTTTGTGTTCACTATTATCCAATTCTCTTAAACTCAAAAAATCAGCGAAATAATTTTCTGGTCTGGCAATGTTGAATTCATCTAAACAAATATAAAAGTGTATTTTTGGGCATTGTCCTGCTAAATAACAAATTTTTTGAAATTCTGTGACTTCTAACTCATTCCTTAAATAATTATAACCACCAATTAAAAAACTTGGGTCAGTCCATTCCGGTTTTACAGGTATAAAAGAGTAAGTATGTTTTATCAAATTCTCAGGTATATTTTTACTCATAAAATTGATGTATGTTTGCATTAATTTAGATTTTCCGCAGCCCGGTTGTCCGGCTAATATTGTTAATCTTTTGCTTAAAACTGAATAGTGAAAATCTTGAATCGTTTCGTCATTATAAAATAATCCCTTTTTCTTAAGATACTCTTTGAAATCTTCAATATTGAAATTAGTTTCAATTTTGTGCTCATTTAGTTTTTCTACAATATTATTAACACCAATTTTTTCCAAAATATTTTGAACTGGATTACTATCAGTTCTTGTGTTTTCTTTATTTTCATCATTCGGTTGTTTTTTATTGTTTTTCGATTGTATCTTTAACTTATTAATCTCCTCTTTTAATTCGTCATTTTCCTTTTTTTGATCATTATATTTTTGTTCAAAAAGTTCTTTATCCTTCCCAAAATCTATTTGCTGTAACTTGTTTGTTTTATCTTTCAGTTGATTCTTAATATGAGCTAGTTCTTCTATCTCTTTTTTCAGAGTTTCTTTTTTAATTAGAGTATCTTCTATATACTTTCTTAAATTAAAATCCACATCTTTTATATTCTTAAATTTAATTTCTTTCTCTGTAATATTGCTTTCTAATATTTCTATATTATGTAACAATTTATTATTTTTATTTTTTAAGTAATCATTATCATCTATATTTTTGGATAAACTTTCCTGTATTTTTACCAATTCATTTACTAAGTTATCTTTTTCTTCTTGCTTTTCTTTAAGCTCTTTACTAAAGTTATTTTTTGTTTCATTTTTCAATTTATCAATTTTTTTGTATTCGTTTTCTAATTCAATGTTAAATGATTCCAATCTCATATTTACTTGTATAAGATTAATCATTTCTGAATTAAAATTAATAAATAAACGATCTTTATTTATATTGAAAATAGACGTTATTTCATTTGAAGTCTTAAAATAAAATTCATCACTATATATTTCTTCTAAATGACTTTTAGACTTTAATAAAAATTTCATAGTTTTTATTTTTATTTTTTCAAAACGATAAATTATCTTATCGTCTGTATTCTTTACATTTATGATTACAAATAAAAACCCTTTTTTTAATTCATTTATAGCTAATAAGTCTTTTCTAAAAATACAATTATGTAATTTGCCATAAATGTCATAAAATGCAATTTTTAGATTTTGTTTATTAAATGTATTACAATCTAAGATACCAAAATTCTTAGTTTTTTCCAATTTAAGATTCCATTCACTAGTTTTTTTGTCTTGTTGCTGCTGTTTGATGACAGAAACTTCTTCGCTAAACTTTGTTCGGATTTGAGCTACAATTTCATCAGGTATAGAAGTCATATGACTTTTTACAACTATCCCAAAACCATTCAAATGATGTTTTAGTTCTGCTGTTGATATTTTTAATTCCTTTGCTAATTGATGCACTTTAACTGGCATTTCCCCTCCTATATTTCATCATTGGAAATTAAGTTTTTATATCTCATATCGAAAATCAACAATCGTAAATCTCAAATTTCCTTTATATTCTCCTTCTTCTATCACCCAGTAATACAATATCGCGCAGAGCTTCAATATTCTTTGCTTTCATCCATTTCTTCTCGAAATTTGAATTCTGTACAATCTGAGCAATTGCAGCCAAAGCTTGAAGATGAAAATTACGCTCATCACGGGTACCTGTTATCACGAAAACAGTATTAATATTTTGTGCCTCATCATTGAAGTAAATTCCTTCCCTACATCTTGCAAGAAGAATATTGAATTTCTTCTCTCCTTCGATGATAATGTGCGGAATAGCAAGTGAATCTGTAAGTGCTGTTGAACTTTCCGCTTCGCGTTCAATAAGTTTATTTAAGAAATATTCAGCGCTTTTATCAATATTCACACATACTTTATCTGCAATCAATTTAAAGAAATCTTCTTTTGATAATGATGAATCCACATCAAGAATTATAGCTGTTTCTATAAGTTTATCAAATCTATCTTTTTGAATGTTATCTCGTTCACGAATTATTTCTTTGAGTTCAGTATCTAATGATGTTGTTATAAGATCTTTAGCTTTGATCCTCTTAACAAGCTGTAAAAGTGCCGATTCTTTATTTGAACGAATACTTCCATAGAACCAATACCATAACAATCCGGAAATGATAAAAACGGCTGTCATAATAAGTGGTAATGAACCCATCTCAATAATCAAAAAGATATAAACAAATACTGCAATTATCTGTAACCATGGATACAATGGACTTCTAAATTTGGGACGGTAATTTTGAATCCCGCTTTCACGCATAATTATCACTGCTATATTAACAAAAATATATAGTAATAACATCATTGTTGAGGCAGTTTTAACAAGTACTTCTAAAGGTAGGAATATCACAATTATCATAAAAATACTCGTAAACAATATTGCATTTACCGGAGTTTTAAATTTTTTATTCACTTTTCCAAAAAATGAAGGTAGCAGATTATCCTTACTCATGGCCATTGGATTTCTTGATGCTGCCATAATACCTGCATTAGCTGTAGAAAAAAAAGCTAACAGTGCTGCTATAGAAAGTGCATATATGCCAAAATTCCCTGCAAATATTGCTGCTCCATCACTAATAGGAGTTAGAGAATAATATTTTGGTGCTGGTAAAAGAAGTTTGTCACCTAAAACTCCAACAGTTACAAACACCACCAATACATAAATAATAGTTACAATAACAAATGCTAATATCATTCCAAGTGGAATATTACGTGAAGGATTCTTCACTTCTTCTGCCACACTAGCGATTTTAGTAAGCCCACCATAAGATATAAAGATCATACCTGCTGTCATAAAAAGTGTTTTCAAATCTCCTTTCATGAACACATCAAAGTGCCTATTGTCTATATGAGGAACACCTTTGATGACATAATAAATTAGTAACAATATTAAAAATAGAACCATGAAAACTTGAAGCTTTCCTGCATGTTTTGTGCTTTTTAAATTGATTATTGTAAATAAAATGCAAAAACCTACAGCAATTAACTTTATCTGGAAAATTGTAATATCAGGATAAATAATGGATGCAAAAGCACCAATACCGACTAAGGCAAATGCACTTTTAAAAGCTAATGAAAACCAGGCTGATATTCCAGCAATCGTTCCAAAACCTGCTCCCATACTGCGATTTACAAAGAAATAGGTTCCACCTGATTTTGGCATTGCGGTTGCTAATTCAGCTTTACTGAACATTGATGGAAGCACCAAAATTCCAGCTAAAAGATATGCTAGTATTACAGCGGGACCTGATTTAGAATAGACGAGTCCAGGTAAAATGAACAATCCAGAACTGATCATTGCACCAGCCGCAATGCTAAATACAGAAAGTAATCCTAATTCTTTATTTAAGTTAGCCATAAAACTCCTTTAATTCTACTTGGCAATAACAACTTTATTTTTTCCTTATTTTTTTTAAATATTTCAAAACTAGAATTTGGGACGATCAGCTCTTCGATCTTTTTACCCATCACCTTGTTATTTTGTAACCAAACATCTTCTCGGATGCTCTATTCCAATATGTAACCGTATGATCTTTATCTATACCATATATGGCAATCCCAGGCACGTTATAAACAATATTTTCAAATATTTTTTCATACTGAAGTAGCTTATGATCAAGATCCATCCACTCCTCAATATCTTCCTTATGCTCTTTAAATCTTCGGTTTGTGAAGATAATCAACCCGATAGAAAGCATGAAGAAAACAATGAGTAATTCAATAACGAGTTTGTATCTAAAAAAACCATAAGTACCCATCATATGATTTGCAACATGGAAAAGCTTTAATAAAGTAAAAGCAACAATAATTGAAACTAAAATTATAACAAGTTCCATAGGTGCTTTCTTTTTTGTTAAAAAAGAACCTCTTAAACTCTTATTATTAATAATCTTATTCTCGATCTTACCCTCCTAACCTGCATATAAGACTAACACATCATTATATCTAATTATTCTGTATTTGAGATACACAACAATATTTCAAGAAACTTCACTACCTTCTTTAACATCTTTATCGGGATGCAATATCGAAAGCTTTCCATTATCTTCTGCAGCCAGGATCATAGCCTGAGATTCAACACCCATTACCATTCGCGGTTTAAGGTTTATCAGCATAGGAACCTTTTTGCCAATTAGTTCTTCAGGTTCATAATTCTTCCCAATCCCAGCTATTACTGATCTCTCTTCCCCACCGATATTCACTTTCAATTTGATTAGTTTATTAGATTTTTTTACTCTTTCAGCTTCTAATATCTTTACAATACGAATTTCAAGTTTCATAAAATCGTCATATTCAATTTCTGGTTTATGATCTTTTATGATTTCTTCTTCAAGACTCAGGTCTTGTTTTCTCTTAAGAATTTCTTGCTGCTCTTCAACTTCTTTCTCATCTATCTTTCTAAAGAGTCTTTCAATATTTGTTATAGAGTATTCAGCAGATTTCTTTGATAAATTATCCCAGATAATTGGAGAATTAACATTTATCATTTCATGAAGGACCTTCATGCTCTTTGGAATTACCGGAGCAGCAACGATAGTGAGAATTCGCAATATTTCTAAACAAACGTATAGAGTTTCAGAAGCTTTTTTACTATCTGTTTTAACTTCTTTCCATGGTTGCATCTCATCAAAGTATTTATTACCAATTCTGGCAATATTCATAAATTGTTTAGTTGCTTTACGAACATGATATTTAGAATATGACTTACCTATTTCTAAAGCTAGATTATATACTTCATCAAGTTTTTGTTGAGATAACTCGGATATTTGTTTTGGTTGTTTAATAATTCCATCAAAATATTTAGTAGTGAATACACAAGTTCTATTTGCTAAATTTCCCAAAACATTGTTAAGTTCAGAATTAATCCGCATCTTGAAGTCTTCCCAACTAAAATCACTATCTTTTGTTTCTGGTGCATTTACTGCCAGTACATATCGCAGATATTCACCTTCGAAATACTTTAGGTAATCTTCTACCCATACTGTCCAGTCACGGCTGGTAGACATTTTTTGTCCTTCTAAATTCAGATATTCATTTGCTGGAACATCATGAGGTAGCACAAAATCTTCTTTCTGTTTAGAAAGCATCGAAGGCCAAATTATTGTATGAAATGGAATGTTATCTTTACCCAAGAAATGTATCATCTTTGTTTTTTTATCTAACCAGTAATCTTTCCATTTCTCAGGTTCACCCTTTTTCTCAGCCCATTCTTTTGTAGAGGAAAGATATCCAATGGGAGCATCAAACCATACATAGAGAACTTTTCCTTCCGTATTTTCTAATGGGATAGGTACACCCCAATTAAGGTCTCGAGTAATACCTCGTTCCTGCAATCCTTCATTTAACCAACTTAGAACAAAATTCTTAACGTTGTCTTTCCAATATGTTTTAGTATTCAACCAATCACGTAATTGTGTCTCAAATTTTGGAAGATCAAGATACCAGTGCGTTGTATCCTTAACAATTGGAACTTCACCAGAAAGTTTACTTCTAGGTTCAATTAGATCCATTGCATCTATCAATTTACCGCAGCTGTCACATTGATCACCTCGGGCACCCTCTGCTTTACAGAATGGACAGTTCCCTTCTACATACCTATCGGACAAAAACCGTTTTTGCTTTTCATCATAGAATTGCTTAAGTTTTTTTTTTGTTATGTATCCTGCATCATAAAGATTTGAAAAAAAGTCTTGTGAATCCTTTATATGATTTGGATGTGAAGTACCTGAAAAGTTATCTAATTGTATGTTTAACCCTTCAAGATCTGACCTCATACTTTTATTAAATTTATCTACGATATCCTGTGGTGAAACATTTTCTTCTTCTGCCTTAAGTGAGATTGGAGTTCCATAATCATCCGATCCACCGATGTATAAGACATCATTTCCAAGTAATCTTTGATATCTTACAAAAATATCTGCATTTAAATATGATCCAGCTATATGTCCAATATGTAATTTTCCATTTGCGTATGTTAAAGCGCTTGTTACTAAATATTTTTCCAAAATTTATCTCCATATTATTTTCATTTTTAATATAATCTCAAAACAAATATATTTTAATAATGTCAAGAATTAATGATAATTGTAATTTATAAAATAATATATATCAATATCTAGAATCAAAAAAACCTTCAAGTTATAAACAAACAAGAAGGCTTTATAATTAATTAAGATAGAGTAAATTCTACTCTTTATCTTGCATTTTTTCTTTCTTAAGCTTAACTTCCTCAGCATATTGATACATTTCTTCAAGAGTGGAATATTTTTCAAAAATATCTAAGGTTTCTTGAAGTTGTGAATCCTCTCTAAGAATTATTTTATAGCGCTCAACTTCTCCAAATTTTCTACCAATAATATTACTAGTTAATTCATTCTGAAGCCACTCATTGACGCTATCTGCTTGAGCTTGTTCAAACTCAATTTCTTTAGTTTTGGCGAATTTTAGAAGATTATTTATATCTTTATCAGATGCATTATAATCAAGTGTAATTTTATCTTCATGATCTAAAAGGTAATCGACAGAAAAATTGAAGAATATATTTTTCCTGCGAAGTTCTACTCCCAGGTCTGTTAAAAGAGATTGCTCGATCTCAATATCCGGTGTTATACCACCACCACCATACACTTCTCTACCATTATTTGTGTAATAGATATTTTCATGATTTTTTTCTTCAGCTTCTTCTTGCATCTCTTCAATTTCTTCTTTAGAAATATCTCCATTCTTAACTCGCTCATCTTTCAATAATTTATCATTCAAGTCTTTATGAATACATCTTCCTGACTTGATGTAATATTTTGCAGTTGTAATTTTAATTCCATTTCCATCTGATAACGGGAATAACCGTTGAACAGAACCTTTTCCAAAAGATGTTTGACCAACAACCAAACCACGATCCCAATCCTGCATTGATCCTGCAAAGATTTCGGAAGCGCTTGCAGAACCACCATTTATGAGTACGATAACAGGATAATCATCTCTAATTCTGTTATATCGAGTTAAATATTCCATATTTGTTTGTGGTGCCCTGCCTTTTGTAAATACAACGAGTTTGCCTTTTCCAATGAATTCATTTACGGTATTTATTGCTTCTCTAAGCAAACCACCAGGATTGAATCTGAGATCAATCACCAGCCCTCGAATTCCCTCTTCTTCTAATTCATCAAGTTTTTCTCTCATGTCTGAAGTTGTATTTGCGTTAAACTGACGAATTCTCATATATCCAATACCATTATCAAGTTTAAATGAATATGGAATGCTGTGTATCTTAATTATTTCTCGGACAATTTCAAAATCCAATTCCTCTTTAACACCGGGTCTAATTATTGAAATCATCACTTTTGTTCCCGGTTTACCACGCATTTTAGAAATTGATTCGTCTGTTGAAACACCAACTACACTTTCACCATCAACTTTTGATATTTTATCACCAGCCATTATGCCTAAACGATAAGCTGGAGTTCCTTCGATCGGAGCAACTACAGTGATGTATTCTCCCTTTTTATCAATTGATATTCCAAGACCACCGAATTCACCTTTAGTATCGGTACTAAATTTATCGTATTCATCAGGAGTAAAATATGTCGTATGTGGATCTACCTCATCCAGCATTCCCTTAATCGCTGAATCTATCAGATCATCTACATCAAGTTCTTCTACATAATTTTGTCTTACATTAAAAAGCGCTTCGCTAAAGAGCTTAAGTTTCTTGTAAATATTTGCATCATTAGAATTTGATGCATCTACATTGACAACATTAAATAGCAACACTCCAATAATTATCCAACCAATTAGGCTTGCAGAGAATAATATTTTACTCATTTTATTAATTTGCTCTTTCATTTATTTAACTCCTTATCTATTAATCTTATTACGTCTTTGTGTATTTCTTTAATACCCTTTCTCCCATCTAAAACTTTAAATCTTTCAGGATCTTTTTTTGCCAGATCTAAAAAACCTTCTCTCACTCTTTTATGGAACTCCATTGATTCTTGCTCCAATCTATCAGCATCTTTTGCTGCAATCCTGGATAATCCAATCTCTTCTGGTAAATCTACCAGAAAAGTAATATCTGGAACGAGTCCAAAAGTAGCATATCTTCTTATTGTGTCAATAAGCTTTCCATCAATCTTTCTAGCAGCTCCCTGATACGCAAACGTTGAATCATAGTATCTATCCGAGATAACTATTTTTCCTTTTTCCAATTCTGGGATGATCCATTCACCAGTATGTTGGCTTCTAGAAGCCATATATAAGAGGACTTCAGTTTGTGGCAGCATCTCCTTGTTATCAACACTAAGAAGCATTTCACGTATTTCTTCAGCTATCTTAGGTCCTCCTGGTTCACGTGTAAGAAAAACTCGTTTCCCTTGTTTCTTTAAGTATTCCTTCAGCATGCGAGCCTGAGTAGATTTCCCACATCCTTCAATTCCTTCAAAAGTAATAAACAATCCTTTCTCCATAATGTTACCTTTTATTTTATATTATTAATTAAATTTATACCCAAAACTAAAGCATTCTCTTGTGGTGAATGATAATAGTTCTTTCTTGCCCCGATCAATTTAAATCCAATTTTTTCATAAAGTAACTTCGCTGCATCATTCGATTCGCGCACTTCGAGAAAAAACTTGAAACAGTTTTCACTTATTAACTTACTAATTATAAATTGAACAAGTCTTTTTCCAAATCCCTTTCTTTGAAATTTCTTATCAATTGCAATATTTGTAATATTAAACTCGTCCAGAAGCTTCCAGCCACAAATATATCCAATAATTCTATCTTTTATCTCCAAAACATATGCATATTGTAACTCAATTTCTTCTATGAAAATTTCTTCTTCCCAAGCAGTTCTAAATAAATTTTTTTCTAAAATCATAATATTAGGAAGATCTTCCACTTTCATTGCTCTTATTGCTTCCATTAATAATACAATTTCTGTCCTGGATAGATCATTACTATTCCATTTCGTGTTATTAAATTATTTTTTGAAATTAAATTCTTCTGAGAGATACCTAGTTTTTGTGCAATTGTTCCAACAGTATCTCCTTTTAATACAGTGTGATAATTAGATGTTTTATTAACTGAGTTACTTCCTGAACTGCTGCCATATAGTTTAAGCCTCTGTCCGGGTTGAATTACATTTGAGCTTAAATGATTCAAGCTTTTTATTCTTGATACCGTTGTCTTATATTTTTTTGCGATATTATATAAATTATCACCTCGTTTTACAATATGATGAGTAAAAAAACCTGCGTTTTTATTGAGAAATTGTTTTTCAATTTTTGTTAATAACTCGTTATTAATGCCATTACCATTGGGAATCAAAACAGAATATTTACCAGGTGGAAGTACAACATCATTAATTGCAGAATACTTAACTCGATTTCTTTTGTAAATTTTTATCCATGGATTCATCTCCAGGATTTTCCCTATAGAAGTACCCTGAGCTTTAGCCCATTCGTCAATTTTGTAGTGTCCTTTTAGTGTTAGTTCTAATAAATGAGCATTCTCTAATATTGGTTCTTTTTTATCGAACTTTTTCCCAAAAATCTCTTCTTCATTTTCAACAATTAATTTTATTGCGGCTGCTCGCCAGACATATTTATGTGTTTCATCAACTCTCATCAACAAATCAAAGAAATCATTAGCTCCCTGCTGCCGTACAACTTTTGCAATACTACCTACTCCAGCATTATATGCACTCATTGTTAACAACCAGTCATCTGTTCCACGCTCTTTGAGATAGCTTCGAGCATTTAGAAGGTATTTTGCTGCTGCAGGTGTTGCAAGAAAAACATTTCTACGTTCATCAATAAACGAATTGATGAACATTCCATAACCCTTTGCAGTACCAGGCATGAATTGCCAAATCCCCATAGCTCCTACTCGAGAGCCAGCCATTGGACTCAACCTGCTCTCTGCAATTGCCAGATATTTTGTATCAAGTGGAATATTATATTGGGAAAAAACTGAATCAAAATATGCGAAATACGTACCGCATCTGGGAATAAATTTATGTGCTACTCTGAGTTCTTGTTTATAAATAGTTTCAAATTTATCAAAGATTCTTTCATTTGTTAGATTAAAAGTTCTACCAGCAAAAATTATCGAGTCCGGTATTATGAAATCCAGATTTACAGCAACTCTGCTATTAGAAGTTTCCAATGCCAAGTATAATGAATCGATCGTGAAATCAGATTCTTCCAGTAAAATATAAAGTGAATCAATTATATTATCTTTTTCAATAAGTTCAATTTGCAGAGAGTCTAATATAACTTTTGATGTTTTTATTTCGGAATCTACAATAGGTTCTATGGGCGTTGTGGTAGATGTTATTGAGCAACCAATTGAAATTGTAAGAAAAGCTATTACAATGAAATACTTAAACATTTATTCTGTCTCCATCATACGAGGTTTATAAATATCATCATAATAGGTCATATATTTCCCGCTGGCTATTTCTTCTATCCAATCCATATGGTTCTTATACCAAGTAATAACTTGATCTAAGCCTTCTTCAAATTCAATCTGCGGTTTCCATCCAAGCTCTTGCCGAATTTTACTGGAATCTACCGAATATCTTTTATCATGTCCCTTTCTATCAAGAACGAAAGAGATAAGATCATTTTTGATATCTAATTTTTTCAAGATCAACTCAACTAGGTCTATGTTCTTCCATTTGTTGCCAGTACCAACATTATACGTCTCACCTGATTTACCAGTTTGCATTACCACATCAATTGCCCGACAATGATCTTCCACATGTATCCATTCTCTAATATTTTTTCCATCACCATAAATTGGAATTTCTAAATTGTTCAAGGCATTGTGAATAACAACCGGAACAAGTTTCTCAGGAAACTGATAATTTCCAAAATTATTACATGCTCTTATCACATTTACGCGCTGACCATATGTTTGATATGCAACACGCAGAAGAAGGTCTGCAGATGCTTTGCTGGCAGAATAGGGGTTATTTGGTTCGATATGAGCATCTTCTTTTACACTTCCATCACCTGGAATTGAGCCATATACCTCATCGGTTGACACTTGCACAAATTTCTGCACCTTATGTTCTCTGGAATAATTTAGTAGAATTTGCGTTCCCATTATGTTTGTTTTCAAAAAAATGTCTGGATTTATTATACTTTTATCAACATGAGATTCCGCAGCAAAATGAACAACGTAATCAGGACTGAATTGTTCAAATACAGTTTTAACGTCTTTGGGGTCTGCAACATCACCTTTTAAGAATGCATAGTTTGCATTCTCTTCTATTGTTGTAAGGTTGTTAAGATTGCCGGCATAAGTGAGTTTATCAAAGTTTATAATTTTAAAGTTGGGATACCTTTGAACCAGGTATCTAATGAAATTTGACCCAATAAAGCCTGCTCCACCCGTAACCAAAATAATCTTATGCTCATCACTGGATATCTTATCTTTCTCAAAAAAATCAAACGTACTTTCTTTAGTTTCCATATCAATTCCTATTTAATTAGAAATAAAATAACATAAAAAACAGGAGCTGCCAATAAAAGACTGTCAAATCTATCAAGAATACCACCATGACCAGGTAGAACATCAGAGCTATCTTTTACACCAGCATCTCTTTTTAATATAGATTCAAACAGGTCACCCATCTGACCAAAGATACCACCTGCAACAGCAGCAGCAAGGGCTTGTGATAAAGTTACTCCAAAAAAGTTTATGAGGATAAATGTTCCTGCAAAAGAGAAGAATATACCTGCGATAAAGCCTTCCAGAGATTTATTAGGACTTGCTTTAAATATTCCGCGATGTTTACCAAAGATTCTTCCAGCAGTATAAGCTGATGTGTCCGTAATCCAGATCATAAATAGTAAACTAAATACTAAATTACCACCATTCTCTAATAATCGTATATGATATACACTACTTAACAAAACTGCAATGTAAACAATAATAAATATTCCAGCAGAACCTCTTATCATCGCCCCTTCTAAGTTATTGCTAAATAGATCTATACCAATGATAATAATGAATGCCAGTAAAAGTGAAGCAAAGATCATTGCCATCCCCAGATATATGGAAGCGATGAAAACAATAAGCCCAAGAACAATTATTACACGCGGGACAATAATGCCTTTTTTAAAGAACATCTCTCTTAATTCAAACATCATCTGAAAAGCTATCAGAGCCAAAAATGATGCGAGTGCAATATCACCAACCTTAAATATATATATTAGTAATGGAATAAAAATTACTGCTATTAAAATTCTTTTGAATAAAAGCATTTATTTCTCCTTATCTACTTCCAAATCTTCTTTTTCTTTCTTGGAAATCCAAGATAGACTGGATAAATTCTTGGCGACTGAAATCTGGCCATAATGTTTTAGTAAACCAGAATTCCGAATATGCACTTTGCCAAACCAGAAAATTTGATAAACGCTCTTCCCCACTCGTTCTAATAATTAAATCAGGATCTGGCATATATGCAGTATAAAGATAATTACTGATCATCTCATCATTTATTAAATTCTTACTGATCTTACCTGAAATAATATCATCAGACATCAATTTGAATGCGTCAATAAGCTCACGTCTTCCACCATAATTCATTGCTACATTTAAGTGGAGTCCGGTATTTTTCCAACTTGATTTGCATGTATTTAACACTTTTTTATTATAGTTCTTCTCAAGTTCTTCTTTGCTGCCAATAAATCTAATTATCACATTATTAGCTATCAAATCATCAATTTCTTTTACTAGTGAATCCATTATAAGTTTAAGAAGATAATTTACTTCCTTTTTAGAACGTCGCCAATTCTCAGTGGAAAATGCGTAAACAGTTAGATATTCTAAGCCTGCCTCAACTGCTGTTTCAACAATTCGTCTTACTGCTAATACTCCTTGTTTATGCCCATTTATACGGTTTGTGTTTTGCGCATCAGCCCAACGTCCATTGCCATCCATAATTATTGCAATATGTTTTGGCATTCGTTCTTTATCAATATTCTCAATTAACTGTTTATAATTCATATTCTTCTCTTTTTTAAGAATTGATTTTACTTCCTGCTAACTTTCTTAAAAATGAATTCATAAAATCATCTAGATTACCATCCATCACACTGGAGATATTGCCAGTCTCAAAGTTTGTTCGATGATCCTTAACCATTTGATATGGATGAAAAACATATGAGCGGATCTGATTTCCCCAGCCAATATCAGTTTTAGTGCTCGCATGTTTTTGCCTCTCTTTTTCACGCTCTTCTTCATAATGCTGATAGAGTTTAGACTTTAATATTACCATTGCCACTTCACGATTTCGTAACTGAGACCGTTCATTCTGACATTGAACAATAATATTGGTTGGAATATGCGTAATTCGTACTGCAGAATCTGTCGTGTTAACACCCTGTCCGCCTTTTCCACTAGCACGGTAAGTATCAATTCTAAGATCACCTGGCTCAACATCAACTTCTATATCATCCTCTATCATAGGATATATAAACACAGAAGCAAAGGATGTTTGCCGTTTTCCTTGAGCATTAAAAGGAGAAATTCTAACAAGTCTGTGAACTCCGCTCTCGGCTTTTAAATAACCATAAACATAGTCTCCCATAACTTCCAAAGTTACGCTTTTTATACCAGCTTCATCTCCCGATTGATAATCCACGATCTCAATTTTATGTCCTGTCTTCTCTGCCCAGCGTTTATACATTCTAAAAAGCATCTCAGCCCAATCTTGTGATTCAGTTCCACCAGCGCCGGGATGAATTGTGAGAATTGCACTATTGGAGTCAGTTTTGCCATTTAATAAGAATTGAGTTTCAGTCTTCTCTACAAAATCTTGTTCTGCTGATAATGCATTTGCAGCTTCTTCTAATAACATTTCGTTAAAATCTTCTTCAAGAAGAATAGCATATGTTTGCAAATCATCTTTAACTGTTAAAAGTCGATTATCTTGAATGATTTGATTTTTTAATTGATTCAACTCTTTTGTGATTTTTGTAGCTCTTTTTTGATCATTCCAGAAATCGGGTTTTTCCATTTCTGCTTCAGAACGCAAGATTTTCTGCTGTATAACAGCTGTGTCAAAGTAACCTCCGAATCTCTGATATTCGATTTATTAATTCTTCACTTTGTTTTATAAAATCTACTAACTCCATTAAATCTCCTAAATATGAGTTTTGTTTAATCCAGATTTATCATTACAAGTCTTCTAATAAAGAAACTCTGTTGAAGCAATCTAAATCTTTTACAATTACTTTAAAAATAGATTACTTCGTTTGGAACAGCAAGAAGAATACTCGTAAAGACATCAATTTTCTATTATTTATTAAGAACACTCTATTTTAATAACTTATAAATAAATTCTTAATATTCATTTTAAGTGTTAAAAAATATAAGCTGAAAATTTTATCAATAAAAACTTCCCGGTAACAGATAACTTTTTACTTCTTCATTATAATATCTATCTGTCATTGTAGCTATGAAATCACGTACAACTTCAGGATTACTGAAATTTTCACGATAGGAACTAGCCT
>JAVCCD010000240.1 GCA_030765665.1 Candidatus Tenebribacter mawsonii
TCACAAATTTTCTTTTCAATTATATCAACTATTTTAGTAATATTTTGTAATACTTCTTTATTTCTGAAACGAACTACTGTAATATTTAAAGCATTCATATAATTATCACGTTCCGAATCATATTCCATGCCATTTGATGTATAATGTTGATGACCATCTACTTCGATACATAGCTTAATAGAAGGTGCATAAAAGTCTGCAATATATGGACCAATTCCATATTGTCTGTAAAATTGAATTTCATGAAGTTGTTTTCTTCGGATAAACTGCCAAAGTTTCTTCTCAGCAGGTGTTTGATTGTTGCGAAGTTCTCTTCTTCTTTCTTTTAATTGCTTCACATTAAATATTCGAGTCATTTTACACCTTTGAATCCTTTGCAGTACGTTTTGTCAAAAGGGAAAAGTAGAATAGCAGGAAGAAAGTTCTTTCATAGATTCTTATGTTCTCCCTTAGTGATAAGGGAGATAGAAGAGGGATTCCCCATTACACTTCATCGATCTGTTTCACTCTCATTCTACGCAGAGCTTTTTCCTTAAATTGCCGTACACGTTCCCGAGATATTCCAAGTTGATCTGCTATTTCTTTCAGGGTAAGTTGATCTTCATATAATAATTTCAATACAAGCTTTTCGGCTTCCGGCATTCCATCCGAAAATTTAAGTATTTCCAATTCTGGATTCTGAGTTGTTTCTGTTTTATCCTGTGTGATCTCTTCATTTAGTTCAATTGAATTGAATGTTATTTTTTTTTCTTTATCTACTGCCTGTAAAATGTATTTCCTTATCCAAAAAGTAGCGTAAGTGCTAAATTTTGCACCTTTATTTTCATCATATTTATCAGAAGCCTTCAACAGTCCGATCATGCCTTCTTGTTCCAAGTCTTCCTGAGGAATTCCCAGTTTATTGTATTTGGAAGCAATACTACGAACTAAAGGGAGATACTCACGAACTATATTGTCTTTGTTCATTTTGTTAATGTTTTTGGAAAGGCTATTAAAAATTTCGTTCCAACTCCAACTTCACTTTCTACATTAATTGTTCCACCATGCAGATTAACTATATGCTTAACAATTGAAAGACCCAATCCAGTTCCACCCATTCTACGAGAGCGAGATTTATCTACTACATAAAATCTTTCAAAAAGTCGTGGAAGATGTTCTGTTGCAATTCCATATCCACTGTCGGATATTATGAATCTTAAATAATTTTCTGTGTCTTCAGCAATAACTGTAATTTCACCTTTATCAGTATATTTAATTGCATTATCTATAAGATTAATAAAAACTTGTTCTAATTGATAAACATCAGCTTGCATCTCAGATTCATTCTTATTCTGCTCAATAACCAGTTTTAAACCTTTTTCTTCTACCCTCTGAGTAAAGATATGAGAAATATTATAAAGAAATTGATCAATCTTGAATATTTCCATTTTAAGTGAATTTTCATGCTCTAATCTAGATAAAGTAAGTAGGTCATTCACAATGTGAATTAGTCTTTCAGTGTTACGTTTGATAATTTCTACATAATCCTTATTCTTTTCATCAAGATCATCTTCGAAAGTTTCCAGGTATCCTTTTATGGATGTAAGAGGTGTTCGCAATTCGTGTGAAACATTTAGTACAAAATCTTTTTTTATTGTCTCCAGCTTTCTAAACTCTGTGATGTCATAAAGAATAAATACTGTTTCTTTGCTGAATTCAGAATATGATGTGCTGCATAGAAAATGTTTTGAATCGAACTCGAGCTTTTTTGTCTTACTTACCGGATTTTTGAAATATTTATCAACGATATCATAGAGCTCTTTGGTGCGGATCACATTCCAAAAATACTGGTTTTTAATTTCTGTCATTTCTACAAGATTAGCAAAACTTGTGTTATAAGTACGAATCAAACCTTTACTGTCTTGTATCCAGATTGCTTCTTTTATCGATTCAATTATGATATTAAATCCTTCTTTTCGTTTTGAAAGTTTCGTATCATACTGCTGGAGTTTATTTGAAATTTCATTAAGATTGTTGAAAACCTTGCTATACTGTTTGTTAAGAGGGTAATTTAATTGTGAGATTTCACCATTGGAAATATTTTCAATACGATCTTTAAGCTTTTCAATAGGTTTAATAATTGAGTAAGAGTAAAAAATCGAGATAAGAAAGGCAATAATTGTTAGAACACTCATACCTGATAAAAGGTTTGAATATGGAATGAAATAAGTAATAATTATATAAGACAGTACAGTATAAAGTATGAAAATAATAAATATTGTACGAATTGATTTATTTAGAAGCTTCATTTACTCTTCCATTTTATAACCAATACCACGTACATTTTTAATGAATTTTCCTGCTTCTCCCAGTTTTTCTCGCAGGTTGCGAATATGAACATCTATTGTTCTATCTACAACAATCTTATCATTTCCCCAAAGATGGTCTAAGATCTGATTGCGGGAGTAAACCCAGCCAATTCGGGAAGAAAGCAACTTAACAATCTTAAATTCAGTCGGAGTTGTTTCTACTCTTCTCTCGTTAACCATAACTTTTATTTTTAGTAGATCAATTTTTAACATTTTTCCAATTTCGATGATTTGTTTTGCTTCTTCTTTTACTTTCCCCCTACGTAATACCGCCTTTATTCTAGCAACCAATTCCCTTGGAGAAAACGGTTTTACAACATAATCATCTGCACCAAATTCCAGTCCTAGTACACGATCAGTTTCATCACCTTTTGCCGTAAGCATTATTATTGGGATATTAGTAAATTTTTCATTTTTCTTTAAATCACGACAAACATCAAATCCATCAGCATCAGGTAGCATTAGGTCTAGTACAATGAGATCTGGAATCCTGCTATTCAAAAATTTGTGAAGTTCATCTGCCAGTTCAAATTTTTCTGTTTCAAACCCGGCTTTTTCCAGGTTTATGGCAACCAGGTTCAGAATATCAAGTTCATCATCGACTACTGCAATTAATGCTTTACTCATAATTTAACAACTCTTCATATTTTTTTTGAAATCTTTAAAAATTATCTAATTACAATTAGAAAAATTTATTAAGATTTAATATACTACTTATTTTGCATTCGAGCCCAAGTATCTCTCAAGGTTACCGTTCTATTAAAAACTGGTTTTTGAGGTGTTGAATCTGGATCAACACAGAAATAGCCCAAACGTTCAAATTGACAGCGATAACCCGGATCAGCTTTTGCTAATTGAGCTTCCAATTTACAATTATCTAATATTTTCAAAGAATCTGGATTTATATAGTCCATAAATGTTTTTCCCTCTTCCAGATTGTTAGTATCGGGCACAGTAATCAATCTATCATATAATCTTACTTCAGCGTCAACAGCGTGTTCTACAGAAATCCAATGTAAGGTTGCCTTCACTTTTCGCCCATCAGGGGATTTTCCACCTTTTGAAGCTGGATCGTATGTACATTGCAGTTCTAATATCTCTCCATTTTCATCCTTTATAACTTCGTTACAAGTAATGAAATAGGCATAGCGGAAACGAACTTCACGTCCAGGTGCAAGTCGGAAGAATTTTTTTGGAGGATCTTCCATGAAATCTTCTCGCTCAATGTAGAGTTCTTTTGAGAATGGAACTTTTCTGGTTCCAGCATCCGGGTCCTCAGGGTTATTAACAGCATCTATCTCTTCTACTTGCTCAATCGGATAATTTGTAATAACAATTTTTAGAGGATTCAGCACAGACATTACGCGCGGCGCCTGTTTATTTAATACTTCGCGAATAGAGTGTTCCAACAATGCATAATCCACAATACTATGAGCTTTGGCAACTCCAACTTTATTAATGAAATTTTGGATTGCTTCAGGTGTAAAACCTCTGCGACGTAAACCTGATAAAGTTGGAAGACGAGGATCATCCCAACCGGAAACAAGATTTTGTTCCACAAGCTCTAAAAGTTTTCTTTTACTCATAACTGTGTAATTCAGATTCAACCTGGCAAATTCGATCTGCTGAGGTTTATGAACTCCAAGTTCGAGTAGAAACCAATCATAAAGCGGGCGATGTGCCTGGAATTCTAAAGAGCATAAAGAGTGTGTAATCCCCTCCAGTGAATCTTCCAAACCATGAGCCCAATCATAAATTGGATAAATACACCATTTATCTCCCGTGCGGTGATGAGGTGTATGACGTATGCGGTACATCAATGGATCACGCATCAGCATATTTGGAGATGACATATCGATCTTTGCACGCAGGACATGTGCTCCGTCTTCGAATTCTCCATTTTTCATTCTTCCAAAAAGATCTAGATTTTCATTAATTGATCTTTCTCTGAAAGGACTATTTACGCCTGGGGATCTAACTGTACCACGATTTTTGCGGATTTCTTCAGCTGATTGGCTATCAACAAAAGCCCTTCCTGCTTTAATTAGCTGAACTGCAAAATCATACATTTCTTCGAAGTAATCTGATGCGTAAAACAGACGATCTTCCCAGTTTGCTCCTAACCACTTGATGTCATTAATTATTGCATTTACATATTCTTCATCTTCCTTTATAGGATTTGTGTCATCAAAGCGAAGATTGAATTTTCCATTATAGTCCTGAGCAATGCTATAATTAACCAAGATAGCTTTTGCATGACCAATATGCAGATGACCATTTGGTTCGGGTGGGAATCTTGTGTGAACTCTGCCATTATTTTTCCCTTCCAAAAGATCATTATCAATTATATCACGAATAAAATTACTTTTTGATCTGTCTTTATCTTCCATTAATTCTCCATTAAAAAATTGTTGACGGGATCTACATGATCAACAGGGTTATATTTTTCTATTCTCACTTTATATTCCAATTTCATTCAGTCCATCCTGTAAATCATGTCTAATATCTATTACATGCAAAAGATATCTGTAAATCTATTATATATTTCAATTATTACCAATTGTGGATTCACATGACCATTGAGTCTCTGTAACATTTCTTCCATAAAATTTATTAATTCCGGTGCATAATCTTCAACTTCCTGGTTCCTATCGTATAATTCTTCCAGAATTTCAGTTTTATCCAGATTAGTTATTTCAGATTGCTGATGCTTGAAATATGCAAGATCACTCATCCAGATAATTAACTGTGAGATCATCTCTTGCAATTTCGTCAGATTTTTTGAAGTTCTAAATTGAGTAGATAACTCAATGAATTTGAGGTCATTTTTATTTATGATATAGTTTAAAAACTGCAAAGTTTGTTCTCTAACTTCAATTTTCCCACCTTCCATTAACCTCAATGCCTTTTCCATGTTCCCATTGGAAATTCTTGCCAACATTTTTGCTTCAAACATTTCCAGAGTTTCAAAATCTAATAATTTTTCTTCGATCTTATTTTTGGAAATTGGATGAAATGGAAGCTGCTGACAACGAGAGATAATAGTTGGTAACAACGAGTTTGGTTTTGAAGTTGTAAGAATAATTATTGTATCTTCAGGTGGTTCTTCTAAAGTTTTGAGAAAAGCATTAGCAGCTTTTATGTTCATTTGATCAGCATGTTCAATAATACAAATCTTATAATTTCCTTCATTTGGAGAGAGTTGAACTCTGTGTTCTAACATACGAATACTTGCTATACGAATCCCGATATTCTTACTAAAAAAATATTCCTTCCAGGGAGTTGAAATTTTATTATCGATATATGCTTTATATTCATTCAGTATTTTTTCAACTTTAATTTCACCTTCAATAGAAATATCTGGTTTGTTAGTTTCTTTTGGGAAAGGAAAAACATAAATAAGATCGGGATGAGAAAATGAAAGGAATTTTTTACAGGATGGGCAAATACCGCAAGGACGTGTCTCTAAAACAGAGTGACAATTAATAGCCATACCAAGGTATAGAGCAGTTGTGAATTTACCAACACCCTCTGGTCCGTAAAATAAATAGCTGTTAGCAACTTTATTCTGAATTAAGGCTCTTTTTAAAACTTCAACTGCCTTATCTTGTCCGATGATTTTGTTGAACATAAATTCCTAATTCATTTTTTATATTTTTTTATGTATATGCTTTCAAATTCTGATGCCAGAATATCCATGTAAATTTCATCATGTTTATCTCCAGCAAAAATTATTGCTTCTCTTCTTCTGCCAATTTCTTTGAACCCAATTTTTTTGTAGGCTTTAATCGCACGTTCGTTGTAACCAAAAACTTCCAGCATAATGTTGTTCAAATTTAAGATGTTAAAACCGTAATCTATAAGCAGTGAGAGAGCTTCTGAACCATATCCTTTGCTCCAACAATTTTTATCACCGATAAAGATACCAACTTCAGCTTTACGATTACGTTCATTAATTCTGAAGATGCTGCAATTCCCAATTAATTTATCATTGGTTGCATCTACTATTGCAAAGATCTGAGCACTATTCTTAATCATATCCTGTAATATTGACTTCTCTCTTTCTAAACTTAACTGCTGACTAAAAATGAGTAAATTTGAAGAAACTTCAAGATCATTCAACCAAATACAATATTGATCAGCATCTTCAACATTTATTGGAGATAGATAACATTGCTCTCCTATAAGCTTTTTATAATATTTCATAGTTCCTCATTTAAGAGCATTCTTAAATCGATCAACAACTTTACCTCTTTCTAAAATGTCCATAATTGTGGGAAGTTCAGGTCCATGTTCACTTCCGTATAGTGCAAGTCTTAATGGGGGATAGAGGTTTTTCCCTTTGATTCCTAATTCCTGAGCTGAACGTTTTAAAAGTTCGTTTACAATTTCTTCATTTAACACCGGAGCCTCTTCGATGTTCTTGATCCAGAATTTAAAAAGAGTTTGTGAGCTTTCTGTTTCTAAGATCAATTTATCTTCTTCAGAAAAATTAAGTTCACTAAAGAATGGTTTAGCGAATTCAGTTACTTCATCCAGTTTATTAATTCGATTCCGAGCAATATCTACGAGTTCTAGATAATGTTTTTCATTTGGAATGTTATATCCAGCTTTATTGAAAAATGTTCTGGCATATTCTCCAATAATTTTGAGGTCTGTGTTTCGAAGGTACTGACCATTCATCCAATTAAGTTTTTCCACATCAAAAACCGAACCGGATTTGTTTATACGTTTGAGAGAAAATGCTTTTTCTAGTTCTGGAAGTGTATAGAATTCTTCATTATCGGGTGCATGCCAGCCTAATAATGCTACAAAATTCAATAAGGTTTCAGATAAGTAGCCTTTATTAATAAAATCCTCCACAGCAACATCTCCTTGTCTTTTACTCAATTTGCTTTTATCGGGATTTAGAAGTAGTGGTAAATGACACATCTTTGGAGGTTTCCAACCAAATGCTTCGTAAAGGAAAAGATGTTTTGGAACACTGGAAAGCCATTCTTCTCCACGAATAACATGAGATATTCCCATTAAATGATCATCAACAACATTTGCTAGATGATAGGTTGGAAAGCCGTCTGACTTTACTAAGACTTGATCATCAACCATATCCCAGGGAAATGTAACTTTTTCTCTTACAACATCAAAAAAAGTTATTTCTCCATCTTGTGGAATCTTCAAACGGATTACAAAACTGTCTTTATTTGTTAAATGCTCATTAATTTCACTTTTTGATAAATTTCGGCAATGACCATTATATTTTGTATCCATTCCTTTTGCTTTTTGTTCATCACGCATTTTATTGAGATCATCAGAAGTACAAAAGCACTTATATGCCTTTCCTTTTTCTAATAATTCTTTAACATACTTATTATAAATTTCTGTTCGTTCAGATTGAAAATATGGTCCGAAATCTCCTTTTTCTCCAGGTCCCTCATCAAATTCTAACCCCATAGCTTCTAGTGTACTAAGTAAATTTTCAACTGCCCCATCTACATAACGTGTTCTATCGGTATCTTCAATTCTGAGTATAAATTTTCCACCAACTTTTCTGGCGTAAAGATAATTGTACAAAGCAGTTCTTAAACTTCCAACATGCAGATAACCAGTTGGGCTCGGTGCAAACCTGACTCTGATCTCATTACTCATTTTAACTCCATTAAATGAACTCTGTTTAATATATTCATGTAATCTACACAATTTTAAAGTATTGTCTGATGTCAATTGGAAAAATATTGTTTTCCATAACATAGGATTAATTAATTTGACAGAATTTACTTAAAACTAACTCTACTATCATCAA